>NZ_JAAGPQ010000058.1:0-57101 GCF_017104985.1 Paraburkholderia sp. Ac-20342
TATCCGCATTCAGATAATGCGCGCCGGTCGTGTGGAAGCACGCATTGCAGCTCGTGCTCACGTGAACCATGGCGGGAATGTCGTACTCCACCATCTTCTCGTAGATCGGGTACCAGTAGCGATCCGACAGCGGCGGACTGGTCCAGTAACCGCCCGACGGATCGGGATTCAGATTGATCGCGACATTGCCGTATTGCTCGACGCATTTGACGAGTTCAGGAATGCAGGTGGCCGTATCCACGCCCGGACTTTGCGGCAGCATCGCGGCCGGCACGAAATGCCCGGGGAACAACTGGCTCACGCGATAGCACAGTTCGTTGCAGATCGCGGCCCATGTTGCCGAGATGGCGGCATCGCCAATGTGATGCGCCATGAAGCTCGCGCGCGGACTGAAGATCGTCAGATCAAGGCCGCGCGCGAGCATGAGCCTCAACTGATTGTTCTCGATCGACTCGCGCAGTTCGTCGTCGCTGATCTGCAACTCCGATACCTTGGGCATCGCCGACGGATTCGCAATGCCTGCGATCTGGCGGTTGCGCCACGTCTCCAATGCTTTCGGCGCGGTCGTATAGTGGCCGTGGATATCGATAATCATGCCTGGCTCTCCCTGGAAATTCAGCGCGCGATACCGCCAACGCGCGTTTGCCTGTCGGTTTGAACGGTTAGAACAGCACGTCGAGACCCACGGTGACGGCGGTCTGACTCGACGCGCCGGCCGGGTTCAACGTGCTGACCACGGCGTGTTTGTACGACGTGTAATCGAGTTCGCTGTACAGCGTAGTGCGCTTGGACAGCAGATAAGCGAGCGACACCACCGAGATGCCGCGGCGGCTCGCCTTGTCGGTGGAAACGGTGGTCTGATAGTAGCCGCCGGTGAAGACCAGGTCCGGCTTGATGCTCCAGGCAAGGCCGCCGAACGCGTTGTTCGTCACCTGGTGCGCCGCGTTGGGGTTCTGCTGGTCTTCCGACATGAAGCCGCCCGACACACGCACCGGGCCGATCTGGTAAGCGGCGCCGGCCATGTAATAGCTGTCGCTGACGTAGGTCGTGCCGCTCAGAATGTTGCGATGCCCGTACACGCCGCCGATGCTGGCCGGCCCCATGCCATAGCTCAGGCCGACCGAGCGCGTCGCCCCGCTGCTGAAATCGCCGGCCACGCCGCCGAACGAGTTGTCCGCTTCGAACAGCAGCGGCCCGAAGTCGTTCTTGTACTTGATAGCGTTGTTGTTGCGCGTGCCGTCCGACGCGGTGGTCAACGGCAGGATCGGCGTGAAGTGAAAGCCGAATGGATCGTAAATGCTGATGATGTCGTGCGAGATCGTGTACTGGCGCCCGAGATCGATCGACCCGTATTTCGTGTGCCCAATGCCGACATACGCTTGCCGGTTGAACAGCACACCGTTGGTGTTGTCCAGCTGGCCATTGCCGAGATTGAATCCGCTCTCCAGCCGGAAGTGCGCGTTCCAGCCGCCACCGAGGTCTTCCCGGCCCAGAAAGCCGAGTTTGTTCGAACTGTAGTAGCCGTTGGAATTCATCGTCACCACCGAGCCGCCACCGACGGCCGCATTGTTCTGGTAACGCACGCCGCCATCTACCGTGCCGTATATCTGGACACTGGTTTGCGCATGCGCGGACATCGTGCCCGCCGCCAGCGACAACCCTGCTCCAATCGTTCTCCAAATCTTTATTTTCATGATATGTCTCTAATCCGATGTATTTATCTGGATTGAATGAAGAGAAAAAACCTCTCATCCGATTCGTATAACTCGTTACGCGAAGTGATCCGTTGCATTCTTTTCGGGTGCGTCGAACCCGCTGAACCGGCTCGGCGGCTCAGCTGGTGTGACAGGCAAGTGCTTCAGGTGATTTAAGTGCTTTTAACTGCCGGCCTGGCCGCCGCTCGGGTGGCTCAGGTGGCCCGACGCAATCGCATCCGGCCGGAAGCCCGCCGCCAGTTCGCGGCTCAGCGCAACGCGGTCGAGCGCCTTTTCCCAGTTCGCCACGACAATGGTTGCGACGCTGTTGCCGATGATGTTGGTGAACACGAATCCGCTCGACATGGCTCGGTGAATACCGAGCACGAGAGCGATGGATTCGACCGGAATCGTGTTCGACGCGGTCAGCGTAGCCGCCAGCACGGCGATGGCCGCGCCGGACACCCCCGCCGCGCCTTTCGACGTGAGCAGCAGCACCGCGAGCAGGACCAGCTGATCGTGCCAGTTCATCGGCGTGTTGGTGGCCTGGGCGAGAAAGACCGCCGCCGCGGCGAAGTACAGGCAGGTGCCGTCGTGATTGAACGTATAGGCCGTCGGCAAAACCAGACCGACCACCGACTTCTCGCATCCGAGCCGTTCGAGCTTGTCGATCAGTTGCGGAAATACCGTCTCCGAAGAACTCGTGCCGATCACGAGCAGCAACTCCGCGCCGATATAGCGCATCAAACGCAGCAGACTGAAGCCGTTGACCCTCGCGATCGGCCAGAGAATCAGCAGAATGAACAGCGCGCAGGTCAGATAGAACTCGAGCACGAGCTTGCCGAGCGAGATCAGCGTGCCGAACCCGAACTTGCTGACCGTGAAGGAGATCGCGCCGAATGCGGCGAGCGGCGCGATTTTCATCGTGAGCCCGATGATCCAGAAGAGCGAACCCGACACCGCTTCGATCAGGTCCATGGCCGGCTGTGCGCGCTCGCCGATCGCGGCGAGTCCGAATGCGAATAGCACCGAGAAGAACAGCACCTGCAACACGTCGCCGCCGGCGAACGCGCTGATTGCCGTGTGCGGAATCACATTGAGCAGGAATTCGCTCGTCGTGACGAAGTGATGCGCCTTGGCGACATACGTGTCGACGGCGGCGGAATGCACGCTGTGCATGTCCACGTTCATGCCGACACCGGGCTTGAGCAGGTTCACGACCACGAGACCGAGTACCAGCGCGATCGACGTCACCACTTCGAAATAGAAGAGCGCCTTGATCGCGACGCGGCCGACTTTCTTGAAATCGCTCACGCCCGCAATGCCGCTGCACACCGTACAGAAGATGATCGGGCCGATCAGCATCTGGATGATGCGGATAAAGGCATCGCCGAGAGGTTGCAGGTTGATGCCGAACTTCGGAAAGAAGTAACCCGTGGCGATGCCTAACGCCATGCCGGCCAATACCTGGAAGGACAGATCGAGGTAGAACGGACGGCGTTCCCTGGGTTTCGCGGCGGCGGATTTGCCGGGCAAGCTCATGGTGTCTCCTTGACGGACTGCGGCGAATTCGGATTCGCTCAGGATGCGTGAAGCGGACGTGCGTTGCGCTAACGCGCGGCGTCGCCCAGAATGCCGAGGCTGTCGGCGAAGATTTCCTCGACGCTCAGCTTGCGCGGCAGCAATTGCTGTTGCTCGCAGAAGGCCAGAGTTTCTTCGAGCGGCCCGCGTAGTGCGTCATAGCCGAACAGCAGCTTGTCGGGCTGGCCCGTGCTCTGCCCGGCAGCCGCGGCCTTGCCGCGTTTGAGCAGGTCGTACACCGCGCGCACGGCTTGCGGATTCGCATCGGCCAGCGCCTGTGTCACCACAACGACATGATTGATCGGCACGTAACGATGCAGCGCGTACCACTCACGGTCGGCGACCGCGGCATTCTCGATCAGCGGCTTGAATTCCGGCTCGCCCGGCAGATCGTTGCCGAGGATCGCGGCGTCGATCTCGCCCTCACGCAGCATCGACAGCAATTGCTTGCCGGCCTCGGCACGGCGCACGAAAGCGGGTTCGACATACTCTTCCAGATGCGCGCCTTCGATCGTCACCCACTCGATCTCGTCGAGCGGCACGCCGTAGGTTTCCCCGAGAATCGCGCGCACCCACACGCCGGTGGTCTGCGAGTAGGCCCGCACGCCGATCCGCTTGCCCGCGAGATGGCTCAGGTCGGGCTTGGCGCGCCCCGCGTTGTAGATGATGCAGCCTTGCTGGAAGCGCGCGGCCACGACCGCGGGCAAGAGCACGAGCGGCTTGCCGTAGGCTTTCGCCTGAAGATACGTGACGATGGCCAGTTCGCTGACGTCGAACGCCTGGCGGCGCGCCATCGGCGCGAACGCGCGATGGATCGGCTCGATCTCCTCGAACAGCAGTTCGACCGCCGGGTCCGTCAGCTCGCCCGCTTTCAGTGCTCGCGTATGCGGATAGGTTTTCAGTGCGGCCTTCAGGCGCAGAGGTTGCGTTGCAGTACTCACGTTCGGGTCTCCCGGTTGCATTCGAAGTCGACGTTTCAGGCGGCGAGCGCCGGATAGATCGCGCGCGCGGTGCCGGAGAAGATCGCGGCTTGCGCGTCGGCCGGCAGCATCGCAAGACTCTCGCGAGCGTCGGCGAGCAGTTGCGGCAGCGCGCCTTCGGCCGCCGGGAAATTCGAGCCCCACGCAATGCGATGCGCGCCGAACGCTTCGAGCACGCGCGGGAAAAACGCCGCGGGCGTCGACGCGCCTCGGCCGGCTTCGGCGATCGTGCGATTCGTGAGCTTCAGATACACGCCCTGATGCGGCGCGAGGCTGAAGAGCGGCGCGGCTGCTTCGTACGGCGGGCCGCCGGCCAGTTCGGGACGCGCGAGGTGATCGAGCAGAACGCGGATGTCCGGAAAGCGCGCGAGCATGTTCAGCAGCGCGGGAATGCCCTGTGCGGTCATCTGCAGACAAATCGACACATTGTGGCGCTGCGCGTATTCCCAGACCGGGAACGAGCGCTCGTCGTCGAGCCAGCCCGCCTGCCCCGGCATCGTGCTGCCGGTCGTGAACAGACGCAGGCCCGAGAGGCCCGCGTCGAGCCAGCGCTGCATCTGGGAGACGGCGTCGTCCGCCAGCACGTCGATCGAGAACACCCCCGCGAAGCGATCCGGATGGCTGCGCACCGCCTCGACCACATAACTATTGTCGTTGCCATACACCGTCGACGCCTGCACCACGACCGCCCGGTCGATGCCCGCTTCGTCCAGCGACGCGAGCAGCTCTTCGAAGCTGACCGGGCGCTTCGCCGACCACTCCGACTGGTGGCCGCCGACCGGGGCGATCGGATAGCGTTGTTTATCGGGGGAAATTGCATGAGTATGCGTGTCGATGACGATTGACATGAAGGCGCTCCTGACGGGAAATGTTCTGCTGGAATGGGTGTTAATGTAAGCTCGATAGCGTTGAATGCCTCAATATGAAGTGAGGCCCAGCTCATAAATTCTGGTTAATCTAAGGGTTTTTTCGGGGCCGTCTGGAGGGCCAATGAAAGCGTCAGGAGAAACGTCATCGGATGAAGATCAGGCGCGCCTGCGGCGCCTTTTCCTGTTCGATGCGGTGTGCGAGGCCGGTGGCATCGGGCAGGCGGCGATCCGCGCGGGGCGCACGCAGCCGGCGGTCAGCGTCGCGATCAGCAAGCTCGAAGCGGGCTTTGGCGGCCCGCTGTTCGAACGCGGCTTCGGCGGCAGCGAATTGACCGGCGAAGGCCTCATCCTGCAGCGGCGCGTGCGCCGCATGCTCGATCAGATCGAGCGTGCCGTCATGGGCCTGACGGGCCAGGCGACGGCCACGCACGCGGCGAAGATCTGCCGCCGCCTCACCGACGCGCAGGTGCGCTGCCACATCGCGATCGCCGACGCGGGCTCCGCGGCCGAGGCCGCGCTGTCATTGGGCATTTCGCAGCCCGCCGTGCATCGGGCCGCGCGGCAAATCGAACAGAACGTCGGCGTGTCGCTATACCGGCGCCGTGTGCATAGCGTGTCGGCGAACGCTGCCGGCATCGAGTTCGCGCGCTGTTTGAGCCTCGCGCTTCATGAGATCGCGCAGGCGGGCGAGGACCTGGCCTACGCTCGCGGGCAGCTCACCGGCAAGGTGGCGATCGGCGTCCTGCCGCTGCTGCCGCCACGCCTCGTCGCGCGCGTCATTCAGCGCTTGCGCGAGGGCTATCCTGCCGCACGCGTCACGGTGGAAGAAGGCTCGCATGCGCATCTGCTGCGCAAATTGCGTAGCGGCGCGCTCGACATCATCATCGGCGGCTTGCGCGGGGCGCGTCTTGCCGGGGCCGCGCAGGAAACGGAGCTGTTTGCCGACCCTTACGTGGCGGCCGTGCGCAAGGGGCATCGGCTGGCAAGGCGCAAGCGCATCGCCCTGCTCGATCTCGCCGGCCACGACTGGGTCATGCCCGAGCACAACGTGCCGCGCCGCGCGGTGATCGATTCGATTTTCGAGCAGTTGCCGGTCAAGCCGCCGCTGGCGCTCGAAACCAGTTCTCTTGCGATGATGCTGGCGATGCTGATGGAAAGCGATTGCATCACGTTGTTGTCGCGCGCGCAGATTCGCGACGCCTATCCGGGGCGCGAACTGGTCGCGCTGGAACTGGCCTTGCCCGAAGCGCGCCGCGCGGTCGGCTATACGGTGCGCAGCGACTGGCTCGGCACGGCGGTCCAGCAGGCCTTCGTCGAGCTTCTGCGCTCGGAGAGCGCGTTAGAATCCGCTCACGAACGATGAAACGCGCACCTGTGCGTCAATTGCACGGCCAGGGCGCGCCCTGCTTCGAGCAAACGGTAGCTCAGGCCTGCTCGTTCACGAGGCCGCCGGTTTTCCCGGAGCCGAGCATCAATTGGGACAGCGCGGCCGTCGCCTGCTCGATGGCCGACGAAATCGACGCGACCTGACCGCGCAACGCGCTGGCCGCGCTCTGATCCCCGGGTGACGACAGCTTCGTCAGTTGGGATTGAAGATGCGCCAGTTCCTGCTGAAGACGCCGGATTTCCGCCTTCAGCGCGCGCATGGCCGGAGACTCGGATGAAGATGACGAAGAGGCGGAACCCGATGTTCCCGCTCCCGCGCTATGGCTCGCGGGATTCGAATTCGCCGCGCCGTTGCTCGCGGCCGGCGGCTTCCCGCTATCGGCGCTAGTGCCCGGGTTCTGCGCTGGCGAAACGGAAGCGGCCGAAGTGCTGCCGATATTGCCGACTGGCGTAAGCGTCATTGGTAAACTTCCCATAGTTGTTTCGATAGCTGTATGTCGGCAAGATGAAAAAAGTTCTTGAGGCCAATCACGCATACTCACGGCCGGGTGTTCCGGCTTCGCCGATGAGTTCCGGGTACATACGGCGAGCTATTGGCAGGAAGCCGCTTTTCAGAGGACATCATGAACGATCCCCTTCACGCGCTCTCATGGGACGACCTGCGCATCGTCAAGGCAATCGGCGATAGCGGCGGCCTCGTCGCCGCGGCCGCCGTGCTCGACATGAATCACTCCACGGTCAGCCGCCGGCTCGCGGCCGTCGAGCGCGTGCTGCAAGCCGTGCTGTTCGACCGGCGCCGCAACGGCTATGTGCCGACCGGCGCGGGCGCCGAGCTGATCGCGCTGGCCGGGCGCATCGAAACCGACATCCACGCCGTGACCCGGCGCGTGTCGGGTCATGCGCACAGCTATACGGGCAACCTGCGCATCACGACGAGCGACGCGCTGCTGCTCGACTTTCTCACGCCGATCATCGCGGACTTCCAGCGCCGCAACGCGGGCCTGCGCATTGAAACCCTCGTCGGCAACAAGTCGCTCAATCTCGCGCGCGGCGAATCCGACATCGCGTTTCGCGCCACCGTGGCACCGCCCGAGAACCTGTTCGGCCGCAAGCTCGCCACCATCGCATGGGCCATTTATGGGCGCAGGGCCGACTACGTCGGCGTATCGCCGTCGAGAGAAGTACTCTATCAGCGCCGCTGGGTATCGTACGGCAAGAACCTCGCCGGTCTCATGGCGTTCGACTTCGTCAACGCACACGTACCGGCGGAAAACATTCTCCATCGCAGCGATTCCGTCGTCGGCGTCACCTCGGCGATCGCGGCCGGCATCGGCATCGGCCTGCTGCCCTGCATGCACGGCGACCTGCTCGGCGGACTCGTGCGCATCGGTCCTGTCGAGCCGCGAGTCTACGACGAATTGTGGGTGCTGACGCATCCCGACATCCGCAAGTCGGGCCGGGTTCATGCGTTCATGAAGCATTGCGCGGAAGCGATTACGCAGCATCGCAACTTCATCGAAGGCAGAGAACCGCGCATGCGTCACTCGATGGAACTCGATCGATAGTTCAATGCGAACGTCCGCAGTTTTACACATGCCATTCCGCAAAACTGCACCCCCCTATGCGGACTCGCTCACTTAGAATCCTCCGCATGCCGATGACTTGCGGTTGTCCTCCAGCCCCCCCTGTCAACCGTCTCTCGCAGGCCATCGGCTGAATTCCAGCCAACCCATTCACTCCACGAGGACCGAGTAATGAGCATCCAAGCCATCGCCAAACCCGCTGCTTCCCTTCTGAGCCCCAACGACCACGCGCTGGTCCTGATCGATCACCAGGCGCAGATGGCATTCAACACGAAGTCGATCGACATCACCAATCTGCGCGCTAACGCAGCCATTCTTGCTCACACCGGCAAGGGCTTCAACGTGCCGACGATCATCTCGACGATCTCGAAGGACAGCTTCGCTGGCCCGCTCTTCGACGAAATCACCGACGCGTTTCCGGATGCGGAAGTCACCGACCGCACGACGTCCAATGCATGGGAAGACGAGAACTTCATCGCCCGTATCAACGCAACCGGCAAGAACCGCCTGGTCATCGCCGGCCTGTGGACGTCGGTTTGCTGCAACGGCCCAGTGATTTCCGCGCTCGAGCAAGGCTTCGAAGTCTATGTCGTCACCGATGCATGCGGCGACGGCTCGGTCGAAGCGCATGAACGCGCAGTCGCACGGATGATCCAGGCCGGCGCGCGTCCGATCACGGCACTCACCTATCTGCTCGAACTGCAACGCGACTGGGCACGTACCGAAACGTACGACGTGACGACCGGCATCGCCATGAAGTTCGGCGGCGCATTCGGCGTGGGTATCGAGTACGCGAAGGCGATGCTCGGCGCGCACTGATATCGCCAACGTCAAGCTTGATTTCCGCTTGATGACGGGGCCGCGTCACGGCCGCACGCCTGCACGAAGCAGCGCGCGCGGCGCGCGATGCGGCCCCGCTTCCGTCAGCGCGCCTTGAATCAAGGTATCGATTCGATGCATTGGCTCAAGCATTTATTTGAACATTCATCTGGACGATAAGCCCGCCTGCGGCAAAGTCGTTCGTTCATCGAAACACCGCGGCAAGCATTGCATGAAATCCTATCTCCTGTCGCTCGCTGCCGGTCTCCTCGTGGGCCTCGTCTATTCGCTGCTGAAAGTGCGCTCGCCGGCACCGCCGCTGATCGCCCTGGTCGGCCTGCTCGGCATCCTGATCGGCGAACAGGCGCTGCCCACCGTGAAACGGCTGATGTCCGAATCCAGCGCCGCGACGAACGTACACGCCCGTAGCGAGCAGACAACGTCGGGGCAGGTGACAGGACTTGCGCCGCGCCCGACGCGCGCGAATGAAGATACCGCTGGCCAGCACCAGCCTTGAACCGGCTTTGACCCAGCCTTGCCCCGCAACGAGACCCCATCATGAATACGGCTGCCGATTCGCCGCTCAGGATTCCTATTTTCAGGGCGCTGTGGATCGCCACCATCGTTTCGAATATCGGCACGTGGATGCAGGATGTCGGCGCGGGCTGGCTGATGACGTCCCTGTCGCGCGACCCGCTGCTGGTGGCGGCGGTGCAGGCCGCGACCACGCTGCCGATGTTCGTGCTGTCGATGCCCGCCGGCGCGCTCGCCGACATCGTCGACCGCAGGCGGCTGCTGCTCGCCACGCAATGGTGGATGGTGGCCGGCGCGGCCCTGCTCTCGATCTTTACGTTCGCCGGCCTGTGCACCCCGTGGCTGCTGCTGGCGATGGTCGCGGCAATCGCCACCGGCATGACGCTCAGCGCACCGGCTTTCCAGGCGACCATCCCCGAACTGGTGCCGCCCGCGAGCCTGCCGCGCGCGATTGCGCTGCTCAGCCTCGGCATCAATATCGCACGCGCGATCGGGCCGGCCGCGGGCGGCCTCGTGATCGCCGCCGCCGGCGGCCCGGCGGCGGTCTTCGCGCTCAATGCGCTATCCAGCATCGGCGTCGCCATAGTGCTGTTGCGCTGGCAACGCACGCCGCGCAAATCGGGCCTGCCCGCCGAACACTTTCTCGGCGCCTTGCAAGCCGGTGTGCGTTACACACGGCAGTCGCCCGCCATGCTGACGGTACTGCTGCGCAGCGCGGCGTTCTTCGTATTTGCAAGCGCGCTCTGGGCCTTGCTGCCGGTGATCGGCCGGCGCGATCTCGGCTTGAGCTCCATCGGCTACGGCGCGCTGCTCGCCTGCCTCGGCTTCGGCGCCATCGCCGGTGCATTGCTTCTGCGCGTGCTCTCCGGACGGATTTCGTGCAACGCGATGATGCTCGCCGCGTCGCTGCTGTTCGCGGCGGCGACTGCATTGCTCGGCATGGCCTCGACCTTTGCCATGGCCGCGCCGGTCATGTTCGCGGCGGGCGTCGCATGGATCACGATCATGTCGTCGCTCACCGGCGCGGCGCAGATGGCCGCGCCCGCCTGGGTCAAGGCGCGTACGCTCGCGCTCTATATGCTCGTCTCGCAAGGCACGATGACCGCGGGTTCGACCTTCTGGGGATGGGTCGCCGCGCATGCAGGCGTGCAAGTAGCACTGCTCGCGGCCGGCGCGGCGCTCGGCATCGCGCAGTTGCTCGCCTTGCGTTTCCCGCTCGACGCCGCCGCGAAGCTCGACCTCACACCCGCGGCCGACTGGCCCGCGCCGCATGTGGAAGGCGACATGCAGAACGATCGCGGCCCGGTGCTCGTCACGATCGAGTATCGCATCGCACCGGCGAGTTCCGCCGACTTCACGCTCGCGATGGCACGGCTGCAAGCCAGCCGGCGCCGTGGCGGCGCCCTCTCCTGGGGGTTGTATGAAGATGCGGCGCAGGCGGGTCTGTTCGTCGAGACCTTCGTCGTCGAGAGCTGGATCGAACATTTGCGCCAGCACGAACGTGTCACGCGCGCCGACCGCGAATGCGAGGAAACCGCCCGGCAATTTCATATCGGCACCGAGGCGCCGCGAATCCGTCATCTGATTGCGCCTGCGTGACGGATGGCTCCGGCGTTTCGATAGGGAATCCGAAGCTCTCCCGACATCGGCATGAAGCTCGCGAATACCGTTTTGGTGTTTCAGGATCAGTACGATTCAATTCGCACAAAAGCGTCGATCAGACCCATGAAAGCCGGGAACCACCCGGCGACGGCGAAGCGCCAACCGAATGTCCCCGATAGACGGCCCTGCCCTCGATCAATTCGCGCCGCCCGATGATCGCCTCGGCGCAGTGCGCCATAAACGCGCTCACCCGGCCGGATTTGCGGATGTCGGGATGCGTCAGAAGCCACAGCTCGTCATACACCTCGGGTATCACGGGGCTCAATCGGGTGATGCCGGTAACCAGGTCGCCGTACATGCAGGGCAAAAGACCGATGCCGATCCCCGCGGTAATGGCGGAGACCACGCCGATAATAGAGTCGCTTCGATAGACGATATTGCAGGGGTCGACGTGTTCATCGATAAAACTGAATGCCTTGAGCCCGCTCAAGTCCCGGCAATAGGACACCCACGGTCGACGATCGATGATGTCGCCCGCGGGAGAGCCGTTCGCGCTATCGGCCGCGCGGCCATAAATCGCCCATGCGACGGTGCCGAGCTTGCGTCCGAACAGGTTTTCCGGCGGCGCCAGCGTGGCTCGAATCGCAATGTCGGAGTCGCCGCGCGCGAGATTCAGGGGCTTGTTGCCGACCATCATCTCGATCTGCACACCCGGGTTGCGAGTGCGGAAATCCGCGACGATCGGGATAACGAAATCCCGCACGAGCGCATCGCTGGTCGTAATGCGCAGATTGCCTTTTTGACTGTCGGCGTGGCTGGACACGCGCTTCGTCATACTAAGAATATCCAGCTCGATACGGCTGGCCAACGCAATCACTTCTTCACCCGCCGCGGTCGGCCCGTAGCCGCTGCGGCGCCGGTCGAACAACACGGCGCCCAAGGCCCGTTCGACCGCGGAGAGCCGCCGGGAAACCGTCGAATGGTTGAGCCCGAGCGCTGTTGCGGCGGCAACGAGGCTGCCGCCCTCTGCGATAGCTTTGACGATACGCAAATCATCCCAAAGTGGATTCGCGGAAGTGTCTGTCACAATGGTCCTTCAGATGCGTTCTGGAGAAACCGCGGTCCGCGACGAGTTTTCAGTCACCACCTTGCAGCCATACTTCATGCTTCCGGCACCGCATTTCTCTCAACAATGCCTTTGATGTCCGATACACAACATTCATATGATCCAGCGCCGCGGTCTCTCTTCGAATTCGCCGTGGAGCGGGTTTATTATGTGAGGTTACCTGCAAGAAAACAAACGACTAATCTTTCTCGCATCCAGCATTTGTCCTGCTAGACAGATGCGATCATACAGGATCGCATCTGTTTTCATGCGCGACGCATACAATCCGCCTGACCGGCCGGGAACGCGGCAACGTACTGCTTGCTGCCCGCTTCCCGTCGCTTCCCGTTCAAAGCGCCGCTCGCACCGCCACATGCAAGGCATGCACAACAGCGGCAACCGGTCATGACGGCACGCCCCGCCAACGCGTTACTTCTTCTCGCTCGCGAGTCGTGCAAGCGCCGCTTCGATACCCGCGGCATAGTCCGGATCGGCTTTTGCGCAATTGCCGATGTGACGCTGCTGAATGTCCTTCGACACGCCGGCAAGCTGCCGCGCCGTGTTATCGAACAGCGTCTGCCGTTGCGCCGCATTCATGCTTCTGAAGAGAATGCCCGGCTGCTGATAGTGATCTTCGTCGACGCGATGATCCCAATGAGCGGCCGCGCCGTCGAGTTCGAGCGGCGGCTCGTTGAGTTGCGGCTGATCGATCCAGACGCCCTTGCTGTTCGGCCAGTACGACGGCGTGCCGCCGAGGTTGCCGTCGGTGCGCATCGCGCCGTCGCGATGATAGCTATGGAACGGGCACTTCGGCGCATTGACGGGGATATGGTTGAAGTTCACGCCGAGCCGGTAGCGTTGCGCATCCGGATACGAGAAGAGGCGCGCCTGCAGCATCTTGTCCGGCGAATAGCCGATACCGGGCACGATGTTCGACGGCGAAAACGCGACCTGCTCGGTTTCGGCGAAGAAGTTCTCCGGATTGCGGTTCAGTTCGAAATAGCCGACTTCGATCAGCGGATAGTCGCCCTTCGGCCACACCTTCGTCAGATCGAACGGATTGAACTGGAATGCCTTGGCCTGCGCATCCGTCATGACCTGAATGAGCAAGGTCCAGCGCGGAAAATCGCCGCGCTCGATGCTGTCGAACAGATCGCGCTGATGCGTCTCGCGGTCCTTGGCAATCAGTGCTTCCGCTTCCGAATCGCTCAGGTTCTCGACGCCCTGCTCCGTGCGGAAATGGAACTTGACCCACGTGCGTTCGTTCTCGGCATTGATGAAGCTATAAGTGTGGCTGCCGAAACCGTGCATATGGCGGAACGTACGCGGAATACCGCGCTCGCTCATTACGATCGTGACCTGGTGCAGTGCTTCGGGCAGCAGCGACCAGAAATCCCAGTTGCTCTCGGCGCTGCGCATGCCGGTACGCGGATCGCGCTTGATCGCGTGGTTCAGATCGGGGAACCGCAGCGGGTCGCGGAAAAAGAACACCGGCGTGTTATTGCCGACCATGTCCCAGTTGCCTTCGTCGGTATAGAACTTCAGCGCGAAGCCGCGAATGTCGCGCTCGGCATCCGCCGCGCCGCGTTCGCCGGCCACCGTCGAGAAGCGCGCGAACAGCGGCGTCTGTTTGCCGACTTCCGCAAACATCTTCGCCTTCGTGTAGCGCGTGACGTCGTGCGTCACCGTGAACGTGCCGTAAGCGCCCGCGCCCTTCGCATGCATGCGGCGCTCCGGGATCACCTCGCGATCGAAATGCGCAAGCTTCTCGATCAGCCAGACGTCCTGCAGCAGCGCGGGGCCACGCGGGCCGGCCGTCTGAATGTTGACGTTGTCGCTGACGGGAGCACCGGCCGCATGGGTCATGTTCGGTTCCGTCGATTTTTGGACCATGGTTGTTTTCCTTGAAACCCTATCAATGGGAAGCTGCAGCGAAACGACGAGCGGCGATACGCCGCGATCATCATTCGCTGCATCGGATCTACTGCGTGGGGAATCTATACAGGCAAGGCAGGCTCAACCGAAGGAGCGCATCGTGCGAAGGCGCGGGCGCATCGCATGCGATGACGGCCAATCCGTGGACATCTCCGCGAAAAAACCGCCCCGATGCGCTCGCCCGAGCCGACGCCCTTTACTGCCGATGCTCCCGATCGGCCAATATCGATGCGAGCACGCAGCCGCCAATCAGGCCGATATGCTCGAAGAAGGCGTTACGGTCGGTGAAGCGCACGATGGTATCGGGGTCGGCCCAGAACGGATAAGCGATTGCGGCGGCACTGGCGGTGAATACGCCCAGCGCGCCGGCGGCGAGCCAGGTCAGGCGGCTGCTGATGACGGCCAACGAAGCGCCGAGTTCGATAAAGATCGTCACCGCGATGATCGGTACGGCAGGATGCAGACCCAGGGCGTGAGCCTCGGCCAATGCGCCCTTCAGATTGAGTAGTTTCGCAATACCGCTTGTCCAGTACGGAAAGGTCAGAGCGATACGTGCCAGCAAACCAAACCATCGATTTTCGAGCAGGCGGACAATGGGCGCAGGTGTCAAAGCGAATATCTCCATCAATGCGGCGGCGAGTCCGCGAGTGCGGACTCATGCGAATAGCGGCCCGTGCGTGCGGTGAAAAAAGCGGCGCACAGCGGCCTCGTACCCAACGGGAAATGCCTTGTGGCTTTGCCGATCCGGCGGGCGGTTCAGCGCTATGGGTGCGCTAATTGTAGGGGGACGGCCGTGCGCAAACCGCGCATTCCAACGGAACCGTTCGTGCAAATATGCGGATATGCGCGTGAATGCCGAGTGCCTGCATCGATGCGCGACGAACTCGCGAGAAGCTTGCTCAGCGGGAGAGAGACAGTACTGTCGAACTCAATTTGAATTCGATAAAAGACCGGTTATCAAAGACAGAAAATCTGTATTGACGATAATGCAATGACGTTATGCGATACGCCGCCGCTATCTCCGTCGGAGACGCGAGCGGCTGCCGTCTGCAAGATAGCAAGCCCGCAAGCTCGCGGCGGCAACCGCCAATGCAGCCGCAACGCGGGCGCAACGTAGATGCAAGAAAGCGCCCGCGAAAGAGCCGCCTCAGGCCTGCCGCACGAATGGCAGCGTGCGGCCTTCCCTCGCGCTTTGCATCGCGAGGTCGATCAGCGTCATGACGTCGATAACGTCCTGCGGGCTCACCGGGAACGGCTTGCCTTCGCGAACTGCCGCCGCAAGCGCGCGATACAGATCCGCATAATTGCCGGCGGCATTGGGCACTTCGCGGTCGGCCGGCTGGCCGTCGTCGCGCAACACATGCAACTGGCCAACTCCGTTACCTTCGCCGAAACCGGGCTGGCCCGGGTACAAGCCGGCCTTGAGTTGCGCTTCCTGCGCATCGAACCCGTGCTTCAGATAGCTGCCGCGCGTACCATGAATCGCGAACCGCGGCGCATACGTGGCGAGCGCGCTGGCGTGCAGCACGGCGTCGTGGCTCGGGTAGCGCAACACGAGGTGAGCAAAATCGGGCGCACCCGCCTGCTCGCGACGCGTCTGGACGAACGCGGCGACCGACTCGGGCGCGCCGAACAGCGCGAGCGCCTGATCGATCAGATGCGGACCGAGGCCATAGAGCAGGCCGCCGCTGCGCGCGGCAGCCTGGCGCGCGCCCAGGCCGAGGCGGTCGAAATGCGACTCGTAGCGCGTGATGCGGCCCAGCTCGCCGCTCGCGACCAGTTCGCGCACGGTGAGGAAGTCGCCGTCCCAGCGGCGGTTGTGGAACGGCGCGAACACGAGGCCGCGCTGCTTCGCGATGGCCGCGAGCGTGCGCGACTCCGCGGCGGTCAGCGTGACGGGCTTGTC
This sequence comes from Paraburkholderia sp. Ac-20342, assembly GCF_017104985.1. NCBI lineage: Bacteria > Pseudomonadati > Pseudomonadota > Betaproteobacteria > Burkholderiales > Burkholderiaceae > Paraburkholderia > Paraburkholderia sp. Ac-20342. The sequence continues at coordinate 15,995 of NZ_JAAGPQ010000058.1, forward strand.
GACGAGTACATGCTTGCCGTACTCGAGCGTGCGGCGCGCGAGGTCGAAGTGCGTGTCGTTGGGCGTCGCGATCACGACGCATTCGACAGCATCGAGCGCGAGCAGCGCGTCGAGGCCGGCGACGATCGCCGCCTCGGGGTAGTCGGCCTGGGCACGTTCGCGCTGGCTCGTCGCGATCGCGGCCAGTCGCGCCGCACCGCTATGCGCGATCACGGGCGCGTGAAAGAACTGGCCGGAGAAGCCGTAGCCGATCAGGCCGATTTGCAACGGTGCAGTCATGAGGCGCTTTCTCCTGTCAGCGGATGGACGGCGCAGCGCAAGCCGCTGCCGCGAATGGTGCGAGTGGCGCAAGCCTGTCATGCAAGGCATGGGCGCTCGCGCGCCACGCCGGGTGTGCAGCCCGCATCGCTAGGCGAGGATCTGGTCGACGATCACCTGATTGTTCAGCGAGCTTTCGAGCGAAAAGGCCACGTCCTCCTGCTCGCCGAATACCGTCCGCGCGAAGTCTTCCACCATCAACTGATACTGATCGACGCCGTCGAACGTGGTGATGTGGGTCTCGCCGGTGCGATCGTCGCGATGCCGCACCACGGACGGACCATAGACGCCCGGATTGAACGGCGCATCGAGACTCATCCAGCCATGAGTGCCATGAAACGCCATTTCCTGCCGGCGCGCTAGCTGGGTTCCGCAGTAGAACTGCATCGAGAAGCCGGGAAACTCCAGCGTGCCGCTCGTAAAGCAATCGGTGCCGAAACGCGGATCGATCACCACATCCGCCTGCACCGAAGTCGGTTCGAGCCCCGTTGCGATGCGCGTCGTGACCACCGGATAAACGCCGATGTCGCGCACGCCGCCGCCGCCGAGTTCGCGGTTGTTGCGAAATGCGTTGGGGTCGTCGTTGAAATAGGTAAAGCATCCTTCGACGCGCTTCAGTTCTCCCAACAGGCCCTGCGCGAGACTGTCGCGCACGAAGGCCCATTGCGGATGATGCGCGACCATGAATGCCTCGGCGCACACGAGCCCCGTCGCGTCGCGCAAGGCGATCAGTTCGCGGACCTCGTCCGCTCGCAGCGCGATCGGTTTTTCGCAGAGCACGTGCTTGCCGGCCGCCAGTGCTTTCTTGCACCACTCGAAGTGATGCGCCGTCGTCAGCGGAATATAAACGGCGTCGACGTCGTCGCTCTCGACCACTGCTTCGTAGCTGTCGAGCACCTGATCGATCTGATGCTGCCGCGCAAATGCTTGCGCGCGCGCGGCATCGCGGCTCGCGACGGCGGTGACGCGGGCGTTGCCCGAATTCCGGATCGCGGGCACCACGCGCTTATCGGCAATTTTCGCGGCGCCCAATACGCCCCAGCGCAAAATTTGAGTCATCGCTATTTCCATTCACTTGAATTGATTACCCGGTAACGAAACGGCGGGCGCGGATGCCTGCGCAGCATCCGCGCCCGCGCGGCCTGGTCAACGAGATGACGGCTGGTCTTTCATGGCTTCGTTTCACGGCAGCGGATTCACTGCCATGACTCACTGCCATGACTCACAGCCATGATTTACTGCCGCGATCCATGGCCGTCATTCACCACAGCCGCCATGCACAGCCTCAATCCAGCTTCGGAATCTCGATCACGCGATTTTCCTTGATGGACTGCTCGGCCGCCAAACCGATCATCACGGCCTTCAAACCGTCCTGCAACGAGACTTCGACCGGCTTGCCTTCGAGCACCGCACGCTGGAACCCGAGATGCTCGAAATACGTCGAGCCATGGTGCGCGCCGATGCTGAGCAGCTTCTCGTCGACCTCGACCGTGCGCCGCACCGGCCCCTTCGGATCGCGCGGGCTCACCACCAGTTCGGCCTGCTGCTCGCCGCGGCCGGGCCAGTGCTTGCTTGCGCCCGGCACGAGGCACTCCACCTTACCCTGGTCGCCGACCGCCGCAAAGACTTCCTGCCAATACTCGCCGTCCGCGAACATGCAGAGGTCGAGGCTCGCGCGCCGGCCGCTTGCGAATTCGACGATCACATAGGCGTGGTCGATGATATCGGGCGTCTTGCCGTCATACCGCTCGTCGCGATGGTTGACGTCGGCGCCGCCCGAGGCGAACACGCGCACGGCTTCGTCGCCGACGACGAGACGCATCAGGTCGAAGAAGTGGCAGCACTTCTCGACCAGCGTGCCGCCCGTGCGCTCGGAGAAGCGGTTCCAGTCGCCGACCTTGGTCAGGAACGGATGACGATGCTCGCGAATCGAGAACATCCGCAAATCGCCGATCGTGCCCGCGCGAATCTCGTCGATCATCGCCGTCATCGGCGGCATGTAGCGGTACTCCATGCCGACCCACAGCGGCGCGCGATGCGCCTTCGCGGCGGCGGCCAGATGCCGGCAATCTTCCATCGAGGTACACAGCGGCTTTTCGACCAGCGTCGGGAAAGCCTTCGGCGCGGCGAAAATATCGTCGAGCACGGCCCGATGCGTATCGTTCGGCGTCGCCACGACGAGCACGTCGCAAGCGTCGCTCGCGAGCAGATCGCGATAGTCCGCGAACACCTTCACGTCGTCGCGCCCGGCCGCCTGCTTCGCGCCGGCAATCGATTCCGCATGCGGATCGGCCAGTGCCGTGACGACCGCGTTCGGCAGCAGCGCGATATTGCGCAGGTGTTCCTGTCCCATCATCCCGGCGCCGATCACGCCGTATCTAAGCGGTGCATTCATACCTTTCTCCTTGCTTGATAAAAAACGATTCGATGCGCGTTGCGCGTGTCGTCGCGACTTCGCTCAGCGCATGCGAAACTCAGAAAGACGTGCGCAAGCCGGCCGTCACCACCCACGGATCGAAGCCCGGCGTCACCGTCGCATAATTCGGGTTCAGCAGTCCGAACCCCTGATTCGAATGGCTGTTGTTCGAGATCATCGAAGCATAGCCATACAGTTGCGTGCGCTTCGACAGGAAGTACACATAGCCCACGTCGTACGCCATCGCGCGCGCATTCGCGCTCTGGATGCGCCGCGCGACACCGAGTTCGATGTCGCCGTGGCCCGCCGGAATCTTCGCGTTGACGAGAAACGCGGACGCAAACCAGTTGGTCGAATCGGTGCGCTTCGAATAGACGTAGTTGGTGCCGATGAAGTTGCCGCCATAGCCATACGTTGCGGCAACGACCTGCGTCAGTTGCGACGACGGCGTCAGCGTGGTCGTGTTCGCGTAGTACTGGTAGCGATTGACCGCGTAGCCGAGCATCATGCCGAAGCGCTGGTACATCACGTTCATGCCGACGTTGCGGCCGTCGGCCGTTTGACCCGAAGCGTTCTGCGAGCCGAACGAATAACCGATTTCGCTCGACAGGCCGTAGTAGTTCGGCGTGCGGTAACGCACGGCGTTCGGATAGAAGCCGCCCGTGCCCGACTTGCCGAGCGTCGACGAGTGTTCCAGCGACATGATCGCGGCCGGGTTCGAAAGACCGTAGGTCGAGACGTCCGAAGCCAGAAACACCCAGTAAATCGGCAGATACATGTAGCCCGCGTCGACGCTGCCGTACTGCGTGCTCGACAACCCGACCGACGCGCCGCGATTGAACAGCGTCGAGCCGCCGGCCACACCCGTATACGTGCTGAAGCCGGTTTCGAGCTGGAAGTTCGCCCGGTAGCCGCCGCCCAAGTCTTCGCTGCCGCGAAAGCCGAAGCGCGAGGCCTGCAGGTTGCCGCTCGCGGCCATCGCCGTCGGGCTCACGTTGTCGTTGAATTTGCCGTACTGCAAGGCCGAATCGACGATCCCATACAGCGTCAGCGTCGATTGCGCCCACGCGGTGGAATGCCCCGCCGCAGCCAGCGCTGAGAACATTAATCCATTTCGCAGGCACGAGCGTACCCGCGCGCCCTTTTTCAGGCGCTTTTTCGTGTAAAGCATCAGAGATCTCCAGAGATGTTTATTTTTTACTTCGGGTCTGCTTACCTATTGAACGCACGGGAACCGCCGCTACCCTCCTATCCGACTACCGACACCTGAGCGAGTCCCGCGTCGACGACCAGGTTCTGTCCCGTGATCGCCATCGCCTGCGGGCTTGCGAGAAACAACGCAGCGTCCGCGACATGCTCGGGCACGACGCGATATTTCAGACACTGCAAATCGAGAAACTGCTGATCGGCGGCGGGATCGCGCCACAGCGCCGTCTGCCGTGGCGTGACGACGGCGCCCGGCAGCACCGCGTTGACGCGGATGCCGTGCTCGCCGAGCTCGCGTGCGAGCGTGCGCGTGATCCCCGAAATCGCCGCCTTCGAAGCCGTGTAGCCGATCAGGTTGGGACGCCCGCGCAGCCAGGAGATCGAGCCGAGATTGATGATCGAGCCGCCGCCCGCCTCGCGCATGCCGGGCGCCACGCGCTGCGTCGCGAACACGTGGTGCGTCAGATTGACGGCCAGCATCTCGTGCCACATCTCGACCGAGAGATCGTCGAGCGCATGGCGCGTATCGCGGCCCGCGTTGTTGACCAGCGTGCGGATCGTCCCGAGCTGGCGCGCCGCCACGTCGAGCACGGCGCGATAGGCGTCGATGTCGCACACGTCGCAGCGCGCGAACCATGGGCGCAGGCGCTCGACCGCCGCGCTCGGCGCCGCGTTGCCGAGCCGCTCGCAGAGCGCATGGCCGGCTTCTTCGTCGAGATCGCAGAAGGCCACCTGCGCGCCCTGCTCCCAGAACGCTTCGACGAGGGCCGCGCCGATGCCCGACGCGCCGCCCGATATGAACGTCACCTGTCCGGCGAGCGCCGGATACAGCGGACGGTTTGAATTCATGCTTGTCTCCTGTTGCCGAATGGGGCGGCGAATGTGGCCGGAAGTGCCTGCAATGCGATCGACATGTGCGCCTCGAGCGCGGCGCCGGGCGCGAGCACGTGCATCGGCGGCGCGTTGCCGTTCAGCGCGTTGTTCGCATGGCTCACCGGCTCGAAGGCGAAAAACGGCTGCCCGGCCGGGCGAAACAGCACGGCACAGCGCAGCGTGTCGCCCGCTGCAATCGCGATCCGGTGATGCGGCGTGTCGATCGTCGCGGCACCGCTCCAGCCGGTAAAGCAGTTGTCGACGACGGTGTCGTCGAGCGCGCCGAACGCGGACGGCGACACGCTCGCGCACGGCAGATCGTCGGCGTCGGTCACCAGCATCGCGGCCCATTCAGTCGCGAGCGTGGTCGGTCCCGCCTCCGTATCGAGCGGAAAGAACGGATGCCAGCCCGCGCCGCACGGCGCGGCCTCGGCGCCGGTATTGACGATGCGCAGGCTCAGCCGCAGCACGTCGCCGTCGATCTCGATGCGCTGCCGCGCGTCGAATGCGAACGGCCAGTGTTCGTCGGGCGTGTGCACGAGCCGCATGTCGAGCGCGCTCGCCTCGCTCTCCGTCACTTGCCAGGGCTGCTGAAAACCGACGCCATGAATCGCGTGCTGGATTCCGGCCAGGTTATTCGTCAAGGTGTACTGCGTATCGCCGAAACGAAACGCGCCGAACGCGATGCGATTCGAAAACGGCACGAGCGGATAGCATGCGCTCTTGCGCACGTTGCGTGCCGAAAGCTCGGCGTCCGGCATCGGGCGCAGCACATCGCGGCCATGCCAGCGCGCATCGACGATCGCGCCGCCGAGCGAGGGCGCGATGCGCAGTTGCCATGCGTCGCTACGCAGCGCGAACAGTTTCGGAGTGCCTGGCATGGTTAGTACGGCCCGCCCGCGTTGGCGCTGACCTGAACCTTGTCCAGCGCGGCGATGAAAGCGCCGGCCTGGCGCATCATCATGCCGAGGTCGGACGCGATCGCCACGTAGTCGTAGCCCATCGCGACGAACTCGCTGACCATCTCGGGCGTCGGCCCGACGATGCCGATCGGCATGCCGATCGCGTTCGCCCGGCGCGCGCAATCGGCCAGCGCGGCGCGCACGTCCGCATCGGCCAGATTGCCGATCTTGCCCATCGCCGCCGACAGATCGCCGGGCCCGACGAACAGCGCGTCGACGCCGGGCACGGCCGCGATCTCTTCGAGCCGCGTAATGGCCTCGGGTGTTTCGAGTTGCACGATGCAGGCGGTCGCTTCATTGGCGCGCTTGCCGAACTCGCTCCAGGTGCCATAGCGGCTCGCGCGATGCATCGCCGCGAAACCGCGCGTGCCGAGCGGCGGGAACTTGATCGAGGCGACGGCCGCGCGCGCCTCTTCGGGACTCTGCACATACGGGAACATCAGCGTGGCCGCGCCCATGTCGAGCGCCCGCTTCGCGAGGGTCGCGTCGTTGCGCGCGAGGCGCACGATCGACGCCGCGCCGCCGCATTCGACGGCTTGCAGCATATGCAGCACGTCGGTGAATTCGAGCGGCGCGTGCTCCATGTCGATCAGCAGCCAGTCGAAACCGGCGTGGCCGAGCGCTTCGGCGGTCGACGCCGCGCCGGACATCAGCCAGGTGCCGAGCGGATGCGCGCGCATCGTGCTGTCCGCGGTGCGCTTCAGCGCGTCGCGAAACGCGTTGCGCGACGGGTCCTGCTTGCTTCGGTTGCTCATCATGTGCGTCCTAGAAAATGGGTGGCTCGACGGGTTCTTCGAAGCCCGTCAGAAAGTCGAAGTCGCAGCCCTTGTCCGCTTGCGAAACATGCTCCACGTACAGGCGGATATAGCCGCGCTTGCGCGGCTTCGGCGGCGCGTGCCAGTCGGCGCGGCGACGCGCCAGTTCGTCGTCGGTCAGCAGCACGTCGAGGCGGCCGGCTGCCACGTCGAGTTCGATCGTGTCGCCGGTGCGGATCAGCGCGAGCGGTCCGCCCGCCGCCGCTTCGGGCGCGACGTGCAGCACGCAGGTGCCGTAGTGGGTGCCGCTCATGCGCGCATCCGAGATGCGCACCATGTCGCGCACGCCGGCCGCGAGCAGCTTCTTCGGAATCGGCAGGTTGCCCCACTCGGGCATGCCGGGCGCGCCGACCGGGCCGCCGCCGCGCAGCACGAGCACGGTGTCCGCGTCGACGTCGAGTGCGGGGTCGTGAATCTTCGCGTTCATCTCGGCGATCGAATCGAACACGAGCGCGCGGCCGCGATGCTTCATCAGATGCGGACTCGCCGAGCTCGGCTTGATGACCGCGCCGCTCGGCGCGAGATTGCCGCGCAGCACGCCGAGCGCCCCGCGTTCGCTGACCGGATCGGTCAGCGGCCGGATCGCGTCCTCGCCCTGCGGACGCTGCCCCGCTTCGAAGCGCGCGAGGTTCTCGCCGAGCGTCGCGCCCGTGACGGTCATGCAGTCGAGCGACAGATGCGCCTTCACGACGCCCAGCAAGGCCGGGATGCCGCCCGCGTAATAGAAGTCTTCCATGAGCCGCTGGCCGGACGGAAACACGTCGGCCAGCACCGGAATGCGCTTGCCGACGCGCTCGATGTCGTCGAGCGTGAGCGGCACGTTGCCGCGTCCGGCGATCGCGATCGTATGAATCGCCGCGTTCGTCGAACCGCCGAGCGCCATGTAGGTCACGATGCCGTTCTCGACCGACTCGTGCGTGAAGAAGCGGCTCGGCTTCAGGTCTTCCCAGACCATTCCGACGATGCGCTCGCCGCTCGCGGAGCACATCCGCGTATGCGAGGCGTCCATCGCCGGAATGCTCGTCGCGCCCGGCAGCGTGAAGCCCATCGCCTCGACGATCGAGGTCATCGTGCTGGCCGTGCCCATCGTGTTGCAGGTGCCGGGCGCGCGCGTCATGCGCGCTTCGAGCGAAATCCATTCGGGCTGCTCGATATTGCCGGCCACGTATTCGTCCCAGAACTTCTTCGTGTGCGTGCCCGCGCCGACCACCTGGCCGCGATGCCGGTCGCTGAGCATCGGGCCGGCCGGCACGAAGATGCACGGCAGGTCCGCCGACAGCGCGCCCATCATCAGGCCGGGCGTGGTCTTGTCGCAGCCGCCCATCAGCACCGCGCCGTCGATCGGCAGCGAGCGCAGCAATTCCTCGGTTTCCATCGCGAGAAAATTGCGGTAGATCATCGTGGTCGGCTTGACCATCACTTCGCCGAGCGACATCGCCGGCAGTTCGAACGGCATGCCGCCCGCCTGCAGAATGCCGCGCTTGACGGCTTCGGCGCGCTCGCGCAGATGCGCATGGCACGGCGACAGATCGCTCCACGTATTGATGATGCCGATCACCGGGCGCGACATGAATTCCTCGCGGCGCAACCCCATCTGCTGCAGGCGCTGACGATGCGCGAACGAACGCATGTCGTCGGGCGCGAGCCAGCGCTGGCTGCGCAATTCGCTGAGTTGTTTGAGTTTTCGTTGCACCATGTTCAAGCCGTGAGGTTGCCAGATTGATAAATAAGCGCCGCCGTCTTCGCGTGCGCCGCCGTGCCGGCGCCGGTGATAGCCGGCGCGACGAGACTGCCGCCCGCGATCGCCAGCAGCACGAAGACCACGCGCCGCACCGCGACCGGAGACCAGTTCGGCGGATACCGGCGCGCGAGCCAGGTGACGACCAGCACGACCGGCAGCGCCTCGAGGCTCAACGCCACCGAAGCCGCGTCGAAACGGTGCTGGGCCAGCACGATGATGAGCCGCAGCACGGCGTTGATCGCGAACAGCAGCACCAGCGTATCGCGCACGACGATGCGATCGAGCGGCTGGCGATACAGATGAAACACCATCGGCGGACCGGCGCTCGCGAACACGCCGCCCATTACGCCCGAAATACCGCCGTAAAACACGAAGCTGGCGGTCGAGCCGAGCTGCGCGCGCGGCTTCGTCTGCACGACCAGCAGCACGCTGCACGCCAGAATTGCCACGCCGAGCGCGAAGCGCACCGCGCCGATCGCGTTGTCCGACAGCCACGCCAGCAGGCACGCGCCGATCGCCACGCCGACGAGGCTGCTGCCATACGACGGCACCAGCAGGCTGCGCGGCAGGGCCGGTACGCGGCGCACCAGCATCGCGGCATTGGCCAGTATCATCATCGTGACGACATTTGCCGCGACCGGCAACGGCGCGAGATGGAACACTGCGACGAGGCCGAGCAGCACGAGCCCGAACGCGAAGCCGGTCAGGCTCTGCGTAAACGTCGCGGTCGCTACGCAGACCGCGAACAGCAGATGATGCAGAAACGCGCTCACTTCGCGTCCTTCCCGAGCGTCAGCAATTGCGCCTCGCGCGCGGCGCCGTGGCGCACGAAGACCGGCGGCTCGCCGAGCGGCGCGGCGACCTCGACATGCTGGCCGCCTTCGTAGCGCGTGCCGCTCCATAGATGCGTCCACGCATCGCCTTGCGGCAGGTAGACGCGCCATTGCGTGACGTCGGCCGCATGCACCGGCGCGACCAGCAGATCGCGGCCGTACAGGTAGTGGTCCTGGATCGCGTAGGTCGCGCGATCCTGCTCGTAGTGCAGGAACAGCGGACGCTGCAGCGGCAGGCCGCGCGACGCCGCCTCGTCGACGAGTTCGCGCACGTACGGCTTCAGCGCGACGAACACGCGCGTCATGCGCGCGAAGTGCGCGAGCACCGCGTCGTTCTGCCAGAACTGGAAGTTCTCGTCGGGCCGGTTGCCTTCGTGCGTGCGCATCATCGGCGTGAAGGCCGCCATTTCCGCCCAGCGCTGGAACAGCTCCGGCGTGCGCGTATTGCCGAACAGGCTCGTGTAGCCGCCGATGTCGCTATGGTGATAGGCATTGCCGAGCAGCCCCGACGACAACGCGCCGCAGATTACGGTCTGCAAGCCGTCGTGGCGCGTGAAGTCGACCGACTGGTCGCCGGCCCACAGCAGCGGGCAATGCGCCTGCACGCCGGTATAGCCCGCGCGCATGAAGAACACCGCGTCGCCGGTGCGGCCCGCCGCCGCGATCGCGCGCGCGTTCGCCTCTGCCCACAGCGTGGGCCACGCGTTGTGCATCAGCTTGGCGTCGACGCCGTTGGCGAGCGTCACGTCGATCGGCAGGTATTCGCCGAAATCCGCCATCCAGCCGTCGAGGCCCTGGTCGAGCATCTCGCCGCGAATCACCCGCTCTTCGAACCAGCGCGCCGCGGCCGGGTTCGTGAAATCGACCACGCCGCAATCGAACTCGCCGAAATCGACCAGATAGTCGCTGCCGTCGGCGCGCGTCGCCAGATAGCCGGCGGCCTTCGCCTCGGCGTACAGCGTGCCGTCGTTGCACAGATACGGGTTCACATAGCCGAGAAAGCGCACGCCGCGCGCGTTGAGCTGCTTCACCCATTCGGCGTGGCCGGGGTAGCGCGTTTCGTTCCAGCGCCAGTCCCAGAAGAGCCGCTTGCCGAACGAGGTCTGACGAATGCCGACCCAGTCCTCGCACCACAGGCCGCTCACGGCCAGGCCCGCCGCCACGCTTTGCTCCATGATCCGCTGCGCGTGGTCGCGGCCGTTCTTCAGGCCGAGAATCGCGCCGTCCATCACCCACGCGGGCAGCGCGGGCTGGCGGCCGAAGCGTTGCGAGACGCGCTCGACGAGCGTGGGGTAATCATCGGCGAGGATGAACTCGAAGCGCTCGGGAATCGCCCAGAATTGCAGTTCGTGACGCTCGGCATGACGGAAATCGAAATCGGCATAGGCCGTCGTTTCCGCGTGCAGGCAGTACTTCTGCGACGACACGAAGGTCGGCTGCGGATAGTTGGTGTGGTAGTAATCGCCGCCCGCCTTCGCGGTCGTGTCGGCCTGCCACGTCAGATAGGTGTGCTTGTCGCGGCCCACGCCGGGCTCCGAGGTCCAGAGCGGGAAATGGCGGCCGCGCAGATCGAAATACGACATCTGCTCGCCGCAGCCCCACACGTGCTCGTCGTGCTGCGCGGGCACGCGCCACCACAGGCGGTTGAGGCCGTCGCGCGCCGACAACTCAAGCTGCACGCCGTGCGCCGACTGGCTGGCGACGATCGTCAGTTCCGGCTTCGCCTGCACGTCGCGGGCCAGCTCGATGCGCGCGCCGCCGTCCGGCAGCGGCGTGAGCCGCGCATCGCGCAGCGCGACGCGCTCCTCGACGTAATCCTCGATGTCGAAGTTGCCGCGATACATGTCCATCCGCTCGACGCCGCATCCCACGAATACGGCCGGCGCATGCGGCGTGTGCTCGAACAGCGTGCGGCCCGCCACGCGCAATACCAGCTTGCCATCCGCTTCTGTCTGCCAGTTCATCGGTTTTTTCCTTGCCTGTTCTGTTCGTTGGGTCGATCCCGGTCCGTCAATGTCCGCCCGATTCGTTCGCCGAACTGTTCCATTCGAGGCGCCGCTCATGAGCCAGCGTCCAGCGGCGGAACACCGCCATCAGCACGAGCGCGACAGCCCATGTCAGCGCGATAAAGACCTGGTACTGGACCGTGACGCCGCCGTGGCGCGCGACGCCGAGCGGCGACATGGTGAGATAGATGGTCACGAGCATCGCCATCAGGAACACGCTCATGGTGCTGGCGTGACGCCACGGCGTCATGTCGCCGGTGCGCCGCAGTTGCGGCTCGTAGGCCGTCGCGCGGCGGTGGCGCCGGCCGAGCACCAGCATCAGCGAGACTTCGAACACGAACAGGATGCCCATCACGTGCACGAAGTTGATGCCGAACTTCTTGTCGAGCTGGAACAGCAGGATGCCGAACGCGTAGATCAGCACGTGCAGCAGCAGCACGATCTTCGCTGGGAACGCGCCGACCCGCTTGCTGAAGAAGCCCACCAGCACGACCGCGATGATCGGGATGTTGTAGAAGCCGGTGAAACGGCGCATCAGGATGTAGATGCCGTCCGGCGCGTACATCAGCAGCGGTGCGATCAGCAGCGAAATGACGGCGATCGCCACGCTCGCGCTCTTGCCGACGCGAATCAGTTTCTCGTCGCTGGCATCGGGCTTCCATGCGCGATAGAAGTCGAAGGCGATCAGCGTCGCCGTGCTGTTGATGACCGCGTTGAAGTGGCTCATCACCGTGCCGAACAGCACCGCGACGAAGAAGCCCTTGGCCCACCACGGCAGCACGTCCGCCACCAGTTGCGGATAGGCGAGATCGGGACGGCTCAGCGGATGGCCCGCATACAGATGGAACGCGATGATGCCCGGCACCATCATGATGAGCGGCACGAGCAGCTTCATCATGCCCGACAGCAGCACGCCCTTCTGGCCTTCGGCGAGGTTCTTCGCCGCGAACGTGCGCTGCACGATCGACTGGTTCGTACACCAGTAGAACAGGTTGGCGAAGATCATGCCGGTAAACAGCGTGCCGAACGGCACCGAATCCTTCGGACCGCCGATCGCCGAGAGTTTCTCCGGCGCCTGGGTCGTGATGATGTGCACGCCGGAGAAGAAGTCGCCATGTCCGAGCGCGAGCAGGCCGAGCACCGGCACCATCAGGCCGCCGATCAGCAGGCCGATGCCGTTGATCGTGTCGGACACCGCCACCGCCCGCAAGCCGCCGAACACCGCATACATCGCGCCGATGATCCCCGACATCCAGACCAGGATCGTGATCGTGCTCGCGTACGACATGCCGAACAGCGCCTGCACGCCGAACACCTGGTTGAACGTGATCGCGCCGAGATACAGGCCGGCCGGGTTCACCACCAGCATGTAGCCGACCACGAAGAACGCGCTCACCACGCGCCGCGTGGTCGCGTCGTAGCGTTCCTCGAGAAACTGCGGCAGCGTCGAGAAGCCGCCGCGCAGGTAGCGCGGCAGGAAGAACATCGCCAGCGCCACGGTCGCGACGGCCGCCGTGCATTCCCAGGCCATTGCCGAGAGGTTGTTCGCGTAGGCGTCGCCGTTCAGGCCGACCATCTGCTCGACCGACAGATTGGTCAGCATCATCGAGCCGGCGATGAACCAGCCCGTCAGCCCGCCGCTCGCCATGAAATAGCCGCGCGCGCCGTGATCCTTCGCGCGACGCGTGAACAGGTACGACACGAAGCCGACCAGCGCGGTGAAAAAAGCAAAGCTCAGTATGGTGAAAATCATTGTCTCCTCATCTCTCTCTGAGGCCGCCGGCGGACTTGTATTGAGGCTTTTCCGGCCGGCAACCCGCGCGCCACTTTTCGCAGCGCTGCGATTTTTGCACGAGACGTTCGTGCGAGATCATGCCGTTATGCCACCTGCATGCACAAGTACTTCATTTCCAGATACTCGTCGATGCCGTATTTCGAACCCTCGCGTCCGAGCCCCGACTGCTTGACGCCGCCGAACGGCGCTTCCGCTGTCGAGATCAGCCCCGTGTTGATGCCCACCATGCCGAATTCCAATGCTTCCGCGATGCGCCACACGCGCGCCATGTCGCGCGTGTAGAAATAGCTGGCGAGACCGAACTCCGTGTCGTTAGCGAGCGCAATCACGTCCTGTTCGTCGGTGAAGCGCATGACGGGCGCGACCGGGCCGAAAATCTCCTCGCGCGCGACGCGCATGCCGGGCGTGACGTTCGTCAGCACAGTCGGCGCGTAGTGGCGCGCGGTCGCGCCGTCGAATGCCAGCGGCTCGCCACCGCACAGCACCTGCGCGCCGTGCGCCTTGGCATCGGCGACCAGCTCGCCCACCTTGGCGAGCGCGCGATCGTCGATCAGCGGGCCGATCTGCGTCGACGCGGCACGGCCGTCGCCGCAACGCAGCTCGCGCACGCGCGCCGCGAGTTTGTCGACGAAGGCATCATAAATGCCGGCCTGCACGTAGAAGCGGTTCGCGCACACGCAGGTCTGCCCGGCATTGCGGTACTTCGAAATCAGCGCACCTTCGATGGCGGCGTCGAGATCGGCGTCGTCGAACACGATGAACGGCGCGTTGCCGCCCAACTCCAGCGACAGCTTCTGGATATGCCGCGCGCCCTGCTCCATCAGGCGCGCGCCGATGTCGGTCGAGCCCGTGAACGACAGCTTGCGCACGATCGGGTTGCCCGTCAGTTCCTCGGCGATCCGCTGCGCGTTGCCCGTCACGACGTTGAGCACGCCGGCCGGAATGCCCGCGCGCTCGGCCAGCACGGCCAGCGCGAGCGCCGACAGCGGCGTCTGCGAGGCGGGCTTGAGCACCATCGTGCAACCCGCCGCGAGCGCCGGCCCCGCCTTGCGGGTAATCATCGCCGCCGGGAAATTCCACGGCGTGATGGCCGCGCAAACGCCGACCGGCTGGCGAATCGTGACGAGCCGGCGGTCGTTCGACGGCGTGGCGATCACGTCGCCGTCGACCCGCCGCGCCTCCTCGGCGAACCATTCGATGAAGCTCGCGGCAAACGCGATCTCGCCCTTCGCCTCGGCCAGCGGCTTGCCCTGCTCGGCCGTCATCAGCAAGGCGAGGTCGTCCTGGTGGGCGAGCATCAGGTCGTGCCATTTGTGCAGCAGCACCGCGCGGGCTTTGGCCGTCAGCGCGCGCCACGACGGCAGCGCCGCCTGCGCCGCGGCGATCGCCTCGCGCGTTTCGGCGGCCGCCATCGACGGCACGCTGGCAATCAACTCGCCCGTCGCCGGGTCGGTGACGTCGAGCGTGCGGCCGTCGTGCGCCGCGCGCCATGCGCCGCCGATCAGGCATTGCGTGCGCAACAGGGAAAGGTCTTTCAGATCAGGCATGTCGGGTTCCGTCAATAAAAGATTCAAGCGGATGCGCGCCAGCGTGGCTCGGCCAGTCCGGGCACCTCGGTGCGCAATGCAAAGATGCCGCCGGCCAGCGGCTCGCGGTCGAGTTCGTCGGCGCCGCGCCCCGCGCGCGCCGACGTGATGTAGAGCGTGCGCAGATCGTCGCCGCCGAATGCGCACATGGTCGGGCAGCGCACCGGCAGCCGATGCACCGCATCGACCTGGCCGTCGGGCGTAAAGCGCACCACCCGCCCGCCTTCGTAGAACGCGCTCCAGTAGTAGCCTTCAGCGTCCACGGCGGCGCCATCGGGGCGGCCGCGGTCGTCCGGGGTCGGCTCGATGCGCGCCCACACTTCGCGCGCGCCGCATTGGCCCGTCGCGGCGTCGTACGCGCTGCGGTAAATCGTGAAGTTGGGCGTATCGGAGTGATACAGCCAGCGCTGGTCCGGGCTGAACGCAAGACCGTTCGACGTCAGGAGCCCCGCGCTCAGCGCGTCGAGCCGGCCGCTCCCGTAGCGATAGAGATGCGCGTTGCCGCCCGCCTTCGGCTCGTCGATCGTGCCGGCGAAAAAACGGCCCGCGGCATCGCAGCGGCCATCGTTGAAGCGGCTCGTGCGCACGTCCTCGGGATTGGCGGCGAGGCATTCGAGCGGCCGCGCGTTCTCGTCGAGCGTCCAGATGCCCGAGCGCAGGCCGGCGATGAAACCGCCCGCCTCGTTCAGCGCGAAGCAGCCGATGTGCTCCGGCACGGCCAGCGCTGTGTCGACGCCGGTGGCCGGATCGAAGCGATGCAGCGCCGGTTCGAGAATGTCGACCCAGTAGAGCACGCCGGCCCGCTCGTCCCAACGGGGGCATTCGCCCAGTTGGGCGCGGACATCGAGCACGCAGCGTAAATCGGATGAAGGCATGGGGGCACCGTGTTCCTTGTTCAGGCCGCGCGACTGAAATCGCAGCGCTGCGAAATAATAGCGCTATTAAATTTGCAAGTGTTACCAGGGTTAGTACGGCTTCAATAACCCGTTGCGCTGCGTCGAATGCCGTCGGGTCAATTACAATTGGGGTTTGCGCCCACCGCGGCGCGTGTTTTTTCGACCGTTTGCAGCCTATGCCACAGACAACAATCAAGGCACCGCGCACCCGGCGCAGCACCAACCGTGTCACGATGGAAGACGTCGCCGCTCGCGCGCGCGTCTCCGCCAGTTCCGTTTCGCTGTTTCTCCGCAATCCCGAGGCCGTTTCGTCGCGCATCGCGCCGCGCATCAGCAAAGCCATCGAAGTGCTCGGCTACGTGCCGAATCTGCTGGCGGGCAGCCTCGCCGCCGCGCGCACGCGCGCGATCGGCGTGGTGGTGCCGTCGCTCGGCAACGCGTTCTTTTCGGCGACGGTCGGCCGCATGCAGAAGGAATTCGACCAGCACGGCTACCAGCTGCTGCTCGGCGCATCCGAATACGACCCCGGCCGCGAGGCGGACCTCGTGCGAACCTTCCTGTCGTGGTCGCCGACCGCGCTGGTCGTGACCGGCTGCCGGCACGGCGACGAAACACGCGCGCTGCTGCGCACCGCGCGCCTGCCGGTCGCGGAAATGTGGGAACTGGGCGAACAGCCGTTCGATCTGCAAGTCGGGTTTTCCCATTACGAGGCAGGCGCCGCGATCGCCCAGCATATGCTCGACATCGGCGCACGCCGTGCCGCCTTCATCGGCGCACGCATGACGAGCGACGTGCGCGCCCGGCAGCGCTGCGAAGGTTTCCGCATGGCGATGCTGAAGGCGGGCCTCGACGTGCGCGTCGAAGACATCCCGGGCGACGCCACGCCGCGCGCAGGGGCGCGCGCGTTGACGGCGGTGCTCGACGGCATGCCCGACGTCGATGCGCTCGCCTGCTCCAACGACGTGATCGCGCTCGGCGCGCTGTTCGAAGCGCAACGGCGCGGCATCCGGATTCCGCAGCAACTGCGCGTCGCCGGTTTCGGCGATTTGCCGTTCAGCGAGGAATGCGTGCCGCCGCTCACGACGGTTCAGCCGCGCGCGGCCGAGATCGGCCGGCGTATCGCCGAGGAACTGATCGCGCGCGTGGAAGCGCCCGAAGACAACGACGAGCCGCGCATCGTCGATGTCGGCTTCGAACTGGTCGTGCGGGCCAGCACGCAAAGCCCGGCGGTGGATTAGCGGGTGTTGTGGGCTTGCGTTGCGGTGCCGCGGAAGCATCTTCGAGGTCGGCTTTGGGCTCGCTTCTGAACTCTCTTCAGAGCCCGATTCAGAGCCCGCATCAGAGCCCATAAGCGCTGGCGCCGCACGGCGAGTTTCGCGCGACGTCCGTCGTCCGGTCCCATGCGGCATGGCCGCCGCGACGGACGCCAACCCAAGCTCAACCGTATCAACGCACCCACACGCCAACGCGCCGCTATCGGCCTGGTCGCCGCGGCGGCGCGCGCGGCACTTACATCTGCGCGCCGATCATCCAGGGCACGAATTCCTCGTTACCCACGCCGAGCGCTTCGCTCTTGCTCTTACCGCCCGACGCGACCTCGACGATCATGCGGAAAATTTCCTCGCCCTTCTGCTCGACGCTCGCCGTGCCTTCCATGATCTCGCCGCAATTGATGTCCATGTCGTCGACCATGCGCTTGTACATCGTCGAATTGGTCGCGACCTTGATCGACGGCGCCGGCTTCGCGCCGAAGCACGAACCGCGGCCCGTCGTGAACACCACGAGATTCGCGCCGCTGGCGATCTGGCCGGTCGCGCCCATCGGGTCGTAGCCCGGCGCGTCCATGAACACGAGACCATGCGTATCGACCGGCTCGGCGTAGCGATACACGCCCATCAGCGGCGAGGACCCGCTCTTCGCCACCGCGCCCAGCGACTTTTCCAGAATCGTCGTGAGACCGCCGGCCTTGTTGCCCGGCGTCGGGTTGTTGTCGATGCTGCCCTTCTCGCGCTCCGCGTAGGACTCCCACCAGTGAATGCGCTCGACGATCTTCTCGCCCACTTCCTTGCTGATCGCGCGGCGCGTGAGCAGGTGCTCGGCGCCGTAAATCTCGGGCGTTTCCGTCAGAATCGCCGTGCCGCCGTGCCGCACGAGCAGGTCGACGGCCGCGCCCAGCGCCGGATTGGCGGTAATGCCCGAATAGCCGTCCGAGCCGCCGCATTGCAGCGCGATATTGATGTGCGAAACCGGCAGCGGCTCGCGCACGGCCTCGTTGGCCACCGGCAGCATCTTCTCGACGGCGGCGATCGCGGCATCCACGGTCTTTTGCGTGCCGCCTTGCTCCTGCATCACGAGCGGCACGAGCAGCGGGCCCGGCTCGACACCTTCGGCGATGAACATCGCGCCCATCTGGTTCGCCTCGCAGCCGAGGCCGATGATGACCACGCCCGCGAAGTTCGGATGCTTGACATAGCCGCCGATGGTGCGGCGCAATTGCTGGATGCCCTCGCCGTGGTGGTCGATGCAGCAGCCGAAGCTATGCGTGAGCGGGACCACGCCGTCGACGTTCGGATAGGCCTTCAAGGCGTCGGGCGTGGAGAAATGTTGCGCGACGAGCTTGGTGACCGTCGCCGAGCAGTTCACCGTGCTGATGACGCCAATGTAATTGCGCGTCGCGACGCGTCCGTCCGCGCGCCGGATGCCCTGGAACGTGAGCGGCTCCGGCGCGGGCACGACGGCCTTGACGTCCTCGCCGAACGCATAGTCGCGCGCGAACTCGCCCATCGACATGTTGTGCACGTGCACATGGTCGCCGCAGTGAATCGCCTGGGTGGCGAAACCGATGATCTGACCATAGCGCCGTACCGGCGCGCCCTGCGCCACCTCGCGGCAGGCGATCTTGTGAGCGGGCGGAACGTCGGCAGCAACGACGAGGTTGTCGAAATCCGCGAGCGTCGTGCCCGCGGCAATCGCGCCGCGGGTAATCAGAACGTCGTCGTTATCGTGCAGTTTGATTACCAATGAAGTTTGGCTCATCATGGCCTCCTGTATGTGGGTAGCTCCGCCAAGGGGCGTCGAACCTGCGTCGCGGGCGCTTGCCGGATTGGCTTGCATCATGCGGCCGGTCGAACGCCCCGGCAAATTGGTCAGGCCACTTTTCGGCCGGGTCCGCGTGAGCGGTTGCATGAGGGGCTACATGAAAGGCTGCATGAGAGTTGGAAATGGACAGTCATTCGAAAAGCGTGAGCGTGATCGCTCAAACGGTCAGACGAATCGAGACCGACATCAAGGCAGGCTGCTGGCAGGAGAACGAGCGACTCCCGTCCGAGCGGGCGCTGGCCGAGACACTCGGCGTATCGCGCGCGACCGTGCGTGAGGCAATCGCGCGACTGGCGAGCAAGGGGCTTGTCGAAACACGGCGCGGCAGCGGCGTGTATTTGCTCGGCAGCAGACCGGCCAGGCTCGTCGCGCCGTGGCTGCAATTGATTGCCGATACGCAGCCGCTACGCGAGGAGATGTTCGAGTTCCGGCTGGTCTTCGAGTGTGCGGCGGTGCGCTTTGCGGCACAGCGTGCATCGCGCCGCGATCATGAGCGGCTGGAGAGCATCCTCGCGAAAATGCGCGACGCGGTCGCGCGGGCCGACGTCGATTCGGAAGCCGCGACCGACGTCGAGTTTCATGCGGCGCTGACGGCCGCATGCCGCAACCGGCTCATCGAGCAGTTTTATGCCAGCGCCGTGACGGTGTTGCGCGAGCACATCTCGAGCAACACCTATGACGCGACGCTCAACAACAAGAATGCCGTCTCGCAGGCCCGCGCCCGATTGCGCCAGCATGAATCGATCTACTTCGCCGTGCGCGACGGCGATCCCGATGCGGCGCAAGGTGCGATGCTCAAGCACATTCACTATGTCGAGAAGCAGTTCTCCATGTAGGCGCGGCACCAGGCACCGTCGTACTGAATGCTGCGGCAATTCCGGAGATCAGCCAAGGTCAGATAAAGGGCCGGGCCTATATATAGTAAGGCCGGCCCCTCGACGCGCATCGCGCCCAGCTCAGAACTTGTGCCGTAGCGCAAGCCGCACGAACAACTGATGGTTCGACGACGATTCGCCGAGCGAATCGATGTTGGCCCTGGCCTGGCCGCCGAGCGAATTCGTGCCGCTGGCGATCTGATAGATGCCCTCGAAGTAGATATCGGTTCGCTTCGAGAGCGTATCGTTCACGAGGAAGCCGAACTGGTTGAAGTGCTGGTTGCCCAGATCGCCGACAACCGAATTGCCTTTCGTATAGCTATACACGAGGCCGAGGAACCAGGCCGGATTGAACTGGACTTTGCCGTTGACTTCGATGGTGTTGAAGACCGCCGAGGCGCCGTTCAGGTTGCCGATGTTCCCGTATCGCACGTTCGAGTAGTTCGCGCCGATGGCGAAGCGGTCGAACGTATAAGCCGCGCCCGCGACGATATCCTGCCAGGAGCCGGCCGGATGGGCGCCCGCCAGGTAGCCCGAGTTCAGCGGCGAATACGCGCCGGTGGTGGCCGGCGGCGCCGCATTCGCGTTGCTGTTCAACGGCGCCCCGACATTCGACGGGTTCTTGACGAATTCGTACGCGGCACCCGCGACAAGCGCGTTGCGCGAATACAGCACGCCGAAGGTGTAGGCGCTGCTCTGCGAGAAGTCGCCCGCGACACCACCGAGCGTGCCCGTGGCATTCAGCGTGAAGCCGGCGAGATTCGGGCTCGTGTATTTGATCGTGTTGTTGAAGCGGTACGAGCGAATCATGTTGTCGATGTCGCCGGGATGCCCGGCGCTCGTGCCCCACGCGGTCTGCGGACCGAAGGCCGCCGACATGTCCGAGACGCTGTCGTATTGCCGGCCCAGTGTGATCGTACCGAGACGATCCTGCGTAATGCCGACGAAAGCCTGACGGCCGAACATCGTGCCGCCCTGCGCGAGCGCACCGTTGTTGAGGTTCATGCCGGATTCCAGCGTGAAGATCGCTTTCCAGCCTCCGCCGAGATCTTCGGCGCCCTTCACGCCCCATCTCGATCCCCACGGACCGCTTACCGAATCGAGACCGATCTGGCTGCCCCCGACGGTTTTACCGTTGACGACCTGCTTGACGTTGTTGAGGTACTGCACCCCTTCGTCGATGACCCCGTATAGCGTGACGCTGCTTTGTGCGAACGCCGTGGTGGAAAGACCGGCCAAACCGATAGCGAGAAGCTGTCGTTTCATTTTTTTAGACCCTTGTTGTTTAGCTTGCCAATATTTAAGTTCTACAAATCAATACGCCAACGCGTTCCCTGCTGCGGGAATGATCTGGCGTATGGAGCCACACACACCATCGGAACCACATCGTCCGGCCTTGGCGCTCACGCCTCGGGAACGCAGTCGACACGCTCCCGTGCGGCAAGGCCGGAGAACTCGATGAACCTTGTCGGGCAAATCCCCGCCAGCCGATCAGATGTCGCGAAACGTTCCACTAATGGACAAATGTTTGTTATGTGGAATATCTTAGCGTCGTCGAGAAAAAGTTCAAAAACAAATTCCGTTGGGGTTTACATGTAAAGCCGCAACACGCGCCACTATGCTTGGCTCAGCGTTTTTTCCGCAATTTCGTTCTACTTTTTCTTCTCGCGCCGTTCTCGTTGCGGGTTTCCCCTGATGCGGAAAACAAGGCTTTTTTTATTCCATCACGCTACGATTGTGCCACCTGAAAAATAGCGTTTCATTCACGGAACAAACAGGAACCCAATAGAGCGCGTTCAACGACGCCCTCCGCCGCGCGAGCGGCGGCCCATGGAGTAACGCATGACCCCCGAATTGACGGGCACCGCATCCGACACGCAGAAAGATCGCAGCGACACGAACTATCGCGTACCCGCTCTCGAACGGGGCCTGCGCATCCTCACCGAATTCTCGCTGCGCGAGCCCGTACTGGGCGTGTCCGAATTGTCGAAGCGGCTCGGCATTCCTCGCACGACGGTATTCCGGCTGCTGCAAACGCTCGAAGCCCACGGGTTCGTCGAGCGCACCGATACGGATCGCAATTGCCGGCCTGGCGTCGCGGCGCTGCGTCTCGGTCTCGAGTATCTGGGTTCGCTCGAACTGACCGGACTCGGCCAGCCGCTTATCGACCAGTTGCGTGACGACACCGGTTTTACCGCGCATATCCTGGTTCGCGACGAGCGAGACGTGGTGTTCGTCGCGAAAGCGCAAAGCCATGCCGCACCGTTCAGTTCGGTGAGGGTCAGCATCGGCACGCGCTTGCCCGCCCATGCGTCGACGCATGGTCACGTGCTGCTCGGCGATCTGGATGCCGACGAACTGCACGCGCTCTACCCCGAACGCACGCTCAAGCGCTATACGCAACACACGCCGGCAACCGTCGATGCCTTGCATGCCCTGGTACTCGCCAACGCGCGGCGCGGCTTCGCCATCGGCCAGTCGAGCTTCGAGAGCGGCATCTCGGTGGTGACCGCACCGGTGCGCGACGCGACCGGGCGCATCGCGGCCGTCGTCACGACGACGATTCTGAGTCCGCAACTCGCCCCCGCTTTATTCGAGTCGAATCTCGTCGACAAGGTGCGCTTTACAGCCGATCAGCTGACGCAGCGACTCAACGGCGGCCGCGTGCCGGGGAGCCGTGGTGCGGGTTCATCGGCTCGTCACGACTTCGTCAGGACACACGAATGACGACGATTCCGCAGTATCGGGCGACGTCATGACGTCGAGGCGAACGAAATCGCAAAAGCATTTGCGACAGGTTTTTTTAGCGCAGTAGAATCGGGCGTAGATCGAATTAGAAACAACGTTTCATAGACGAAACGCCAATACCCATATCAAAGAGGTGACCGATGAGAAGTAGACGTGTGTTCAAACCGTACTCCGCTGGCCGTGGCATTGCGCGCGTCGCCGTCATGGTCGGCAGCATTCTCGCCAGCACGCTCGCGCATGCCGATCCGGCCTCGCTGCGCGTCGGCATCGGCGGCGCGGGCGAGGAACAGCTCTGGCTGCTGCATGCGAAGCCGGCCGTCGCCCCGGGACAGGGCAAGGATTACACGCTCGACATCACGCGCTTTGCCGGCAACGACAAACGCTTCCAGGCCTTCGAGGCCGGCGCGCTCGACTTCATCACGACGAGTGCGAACGCGGCGCTGCTGGCCGCTTCCGAAGGCGCGAAATTCAAGGTCATCGCCTCGCTGTCCCGCGAAAGCGCGAACGGTTTCCAGACCACCTACCTCGTGAGCGACAGCTCGCCGATCAAGAGCATCAAGGATCTGAAGGGCAAGAAGATCGGCATCGATGCGCTCAATAGCTCGACGCACCTGTGGGCCAAACTGGTGCTGGAAAAGAACGGCATCGATCCGAATCGCGACGTGACCTTCGTGCCGGTCAGCTTCCCCGCGCAGGGCCAGGCGCTGCGCTCGGGCATGATCGACGTCGGCGTCTTCCCGCAGCCGTTTGCCAGCTCGGAAGAAACGCGCGGCGGCGTGCGGCCGCTGTTCACGTCGCGCGACGCGGTGCCGTTCGATCAGGAGCTGATGCTCGTGATCGCCTCGCCGGACGTGCTGAAGAACCAGCCGGCCGCCGTGCATGCATTCCTGAAGGACCTCAAAACCGCGACGCGCTTTTACGACGATCACACCAAGGACGCCCGTCAGGCCCTGATCGACGCTCACGACGTGCGCGTCACGCCGGCGGTGTATCTGTCGATGTCGGACTACTATCGCGACCCGACCGATCGCGTCGACGTGCAGACCCTCGCGAAAATGCAGGACATCCTCATCAAGAACGGCATTCAGCGCAAGCCGGTGGATGTGAATCAGCTCGTCGACATGTCGTGGCTACCGAAGGAATAAGTGCAATGCCGATTCTCGAAGCACGCGGTGTGCGCAAAGTCTTTGCGACACCGAAAGGTCCCGTTGCCACGCTGGACGGGTTCAATCTCGCGGTCGAGGAAGGAGAATTCCTCGCGATTCTCGGCCCTTCGGGCTGCGGCAAGAGCACGTTCCTGCACATGGCGGGCGGCTTCGATCAGCTCTCCGGCGGCGAGATACTCGTCGACGGCAAGCCGATCGATCGCCCGGGCCGCGATCGCGGCATGATGTTTCAGGGCTACTCGCTCTTTCCGTGGGCCACCGTCGCCGAGAACATCGCATGGCCGATGCGCATCGGCGGCGTACCTGAACGAACGCGCGCGGCCCGGGTCGGCGAATTGCTGACGATGATCGGCCTGCCGGAAGGCGGCGGCATGTATCCGGCGCAATTGAGCGGCGGCATGAAGCAGCGCGTCGCGCTCGCCCGCATGCTCGCGCTCGAACCGCGCATCATGCTGATGGACGAGCCGTTCGGCGCACTCGATGCGCAAAACCGCGAGCTGCTGCAGGAAGAACTCGGCAACATCTGGGCGAAGCATCGCCGCACCGTGCTGTTCGTCACGCACGACATCGACGAGGCCGTGACGCTCGCCACGCGCATCGTCGTGTTCTCCACACGGCCCGCGCGCATCAAGCTCGATCTGCAGGTGGACCGCGAAGGTCTCGACTTCGTGTCGTTCCGCAAATCGCAGCGCTTCTTCGAGTTGCGCACGACGTTGTGGGAAGCATTGCGCGAAGAGGTCATCAAGGCACGCGAAGTGGAGCGGGTCGCATGAGCGCCGTTCTCGATGTGCCGGCACCGCCGCGCCGCGGCGGATGGCGGCGCCTGCCCTACATGGCCGGCCGCGCCGCGGTGCCGATCGTGGTGCTGGCGCTGTGGCAGTGGTTCGGTGCGAGCGGCAAGCTGCCGCCCTATCTGTCGTTTCCGAGCGACATCGTCAGCGCGACGCGCGAGCTGGCCGGCGAAGGCGAGCTGTGGACCTACCTGCGCGACAGCCTGTTGCGGCTGATCGGCGGTTTCGCCATCGGCTCGGCGATCGGCGCGGCCCTCGGGCTGGTGGCGGGCCTGTCGAAGCCGGTCGGCGAATTTGCCGATCCGCTCGTCGCGTTCGTCTATCCCGTGCCGAAGATCGCTTTTCTGCCGATCATGCTGCTTATTTTCGGCCTCACGAGCGCGACGCAGACGGCGATCGTCGCCTTGAGCGTGTCGTTTCCGGTGTTTCTCGCCGCGCAGCATGCGGTCCAGCAAATGGACAAGCATCTGGTATGGGTCGCGCGCAACTTCGAGACGCCGTTCCCGACGCTGCTGTTGCGTGTCGTATTGCCCGCAACGCTGCCGGGCATTTTCGCGGGCCTGCGCGTGGCGCTCGCGCTGTCGTTCGTGTCGCTGTTCGCGGCTGAACTGATCGGCGCGAAAACGGGTTTGAGTCTGCTGATTACGGAAGGCCAGGACTGGGTGCGCTACGACATCATGCTGACCGGCGTGGTCGCTTACGGGCTGCTCGGCTTCGTCGCCGATCGCCTGCTCATGGCGGTGCGCAAACGCGCGTTGCGCGGCGTGCTGCTCGGCACCGAGGAGGCTCAGCGATGATCGCACTCAAACGTATGTGGTCCGGCACACGCGCCTGGTACTCCGTGCCGCTGATGCTGCTGCTCTGGCAATGCGTCGCGCTGTCCGGCCTCATTTCGGCGCGCGTGCTGCCGCCGCTCGGCGCGGTGTTCGCGGCCTTCATCAACGACACGATGTCCGGCAATCTGCCCTATCACGTACTGGTGACCACGGGCCGCACCTTCGCCGGCTTCGTGATCGGCTCGGTGGCCGGGGTGCTGGTCGGCTTCGGGCTCGCCCGCGTGCGCTGGTTCGAATACCTGTTCGAGCCGGTGTTTTTCGCGGGCTATCCGGTGCCGAAGATCGCGCTGTTTCCGATCTTCACGTTCCTGTTCGGCATCGGCACGCCGTCGAAAATTGCCTTTGCCGCGCTCGAATGCCTCTACCCGGTCGTGGTCGCAACGCATCTGGCGAGCCGCGCGACGGGGCGCGAAATCGTCTGGGCCGGCCAGAACATGGGCATGACCCGCGGCACGCTGCTGCGCCACGTCCTGATTCCGGCGGCGCTGCCCGGCATTCTGAACGGTCTGCGCATTGCGCTGCCGATCGGCATGACGGTCGTGATCGTGACCGAAATGATCGGCGACACGCACGGTCTCGGCTTCTATATCGCGAACTCGGGGGCCACGTTCCGCTACGACAAACTGTATGCGGGCATGCTCGCGATCGGCCTCGTCGGTCTCGTACTCGACCGTGCGCTGGTTTTCATTTCGCGCCGCCTCTCGCATGGCATGCGCTGAATACGCTTTGCGCGTGACCCTTCTTATTCGCGGACCTTATCCGCTGACGTATCGATTGACGAGACATACATGATGGACATGAACGAAGATCTCAAACGCGCACTCGACCGGCTCGCACTCGGTTGCCGCATTCTCGAACTGGAAGGCCACGGCGACATGTCGCTGGGACATCTGTCGCTGCGCGATCCGCAAGGTCGCGGCTTCTGGCTCAAACGTAATCGCATCGGTCTCGAAGAAGTACGCGGCGCCGAGGATTTCGTGCTGGTCGACTTCGAAGGCAAGCAGATCGCCGGCAGCGGCGGACGCCATTCGGAGTGGCCGATCCACAGCGAAATTTTTCTCCAGCGTCCGGACGTGCTGGTCGTGGCGCATACGCATCCGCGCCACGCCTCGATCCTGTCCGGCTGTCTCGAACGCTTCACGCCTTATACGCTCGACGCCGACTACTTCGGCGAATTGCCGGTCATGCGCGAAACGGCCGCCTTGATCGTCAAGCCGGAAGAAGGCAAGGCGCTTGCCGAAGCAATGGGCAGCCACGACGTGGTGATGATGGCCAACCATGGCGTGACGTTCTGCGGGCGCTCGATCGAGCACGCGATCTGTGTCGGCGTGTTCCTCGAACGCGCCGCGCGGATCGAGGTGCTCGCGCGCTCGGCGGGGCTGCCGCAGACGGCACTCGCCCCCGAGGCACGCGCCAAACGGATGGCACAAATCATGACGCCCGTGCATTGGGAGCACTCTTTCGAGTACTTCGCGCGGCGGGCCGAAGCGCAAGGATAAGACCGGCGCTTCGCCGGCGCTGCTCGTATCGAATGAACAAGGGGCGATCTGCTTACGCAGATCGCCCCTTGTTTTTTGCCGCTGGAAATCACCCGTGACCGACTCTCAGAATTGGACTCCTAAATGATTGAAGCAAATACTTAAATTCGCGCGACGGTTTTAGAAACGATGCCGTATCGCCAGCGAGAACGTCGTGGCCGATCCCTTCGAGGCGATCTTGTCATACAGACACACGGCATAGACATCGGTGCGCTTCGAGAGCAGGTAGTCGTACGCGAGCGCGCCGGTGTTGCGAATCCACCCATGCGAGGCCGGGACCGTGTCGTAGTTCGTGCGGGCCCACTCGGCGAGAACATAACCGAACGGTCCGGTCGGAACGGCCGCACCGGCCTGATAGGTACGGCTCGACGAGCGCAAGCCATACGTCTGACTGCCTTCCATCGCGCCGTACAGCGTGACGAACGGCAGCTTGTAGCGCATACCGGCGAGCCACGCATCCTGTTCGGACACCGGCGCGGTGACAGGCGTGCGCACACGCTGCAACGACACGCCGGCATAAAACGGCCCCGACGAATAGTTCGCGTGCAAACCGAGGTTCGCCACGCCGGGCTGCCCCGCCACGCCGCCGACGCCGTAAATGCCCGTCACGGCCAGGCCCTTCAGCGAGGGAGAGCTGTACTGGATCGCGTTGTCCCACACCGTATCCCCGATCAGGACGCCGTTATAGGTCGAGACGAACGATTGCAGCACGATCGGCGAGAACACGACCGAGGCCCCGAACGGATTCAGTTCCTGCATGTTGACGTAGGTCGGGTTCGTCTGACGCCCGAACGTCAACGTACCGTACTGCGTGCTGAATCCCATGTAGGCATTGCGGGAGAAGAACGGATCGGTCGGCTTGCGGCCCAAGGCGCCCGTGGAAGGCTGAAAGAAGCTCTCCAGGCTGAATATCATCGCATTGCCGCCGCCCAGGTCTTCGCGGCCGCGAATACCCCAGAACGACGTCGTCAAGCCGCCGCTACCTTCCACGAAGGCGGCCTTCGGATCTCCGGAGCGCTTGGACGTACCGATATAGGTTCCGACGGTTCCGTATAGCTGCACGAACGAGTCGGACGCGCCTGACTGCATGCTGCTCTGGGCATTCGCCCCATGCATTGCGGTCAGCGCCAGGCACGAGGCGGCCGAAACCGCCAGTCTGCGACGAAAGCGATTGCTCTGCAAGATAGATCTCCAATTTAATTAGTATGACTATTTATAAGAAACAGCAATGCGCGGCCTGTTTGACGAGGCCGCGTTTCCCAGCGCGCCGCTCAGTAGCGGCGAATCAGCGGCAGCATCATCACCGCGCCGACGAGGCTGCCCAGAACGATGACCAGCAGACCGGTATTGAAACTCCCCGTCGTGCTGACGATCCAGCCGATCAGAACCGGAGCGAGCGCCCCCATCAGATTGCTGCAGCCGTTCTTGACCCCGATGCCTGCCGACGTGACCGAGACGGGAATGATGTCCATCGCGAGCGCGTATTGGGCCGGCAACCCGAGACCCCAGCAGCCGGCGCTCAGCGCGATCACGATCGCCGCCACGTGCGGATCCTGAATCTGCGTGCCCGCGAAGAGCAGCAGGCCCGCGCCGGCAAGACCGATGAAGCAGAGAATCGCGCGCTTGCCCAGACGGTCGGCCAGCAGGCCCGAAAACACTTCGCCGATGAACATCAGAATGAACGGCAGCGACGAGTAGATCCCCATCTGCCCGAGGTTGAAGTGCCGGACGCGCTCGAGATAGGTCGGCAGCCAGCTGTTGAGCCCCCACAGGTACATCAGGAGCCCGCAGCCGTATGCGGTGACGAGCCAGAACCGGTAGTCCTTGAGGAACAGACGCAGATCGACCTTCTCCTTGGCCTCGGCGGCCACGGCCTGGCGCGAGCTTTCCGGGTCCGCATAGCGCGCGCGGTCGCGGGTCGTGAAGAAGATCAGCGGCGCCATGATGAACAGGCTGATGACACCGAAGATATAGAACGATGCGCGCCAGCCATACGCGTGCACGAGCCAAAGCGTGAGCGGAAAGCCGACGGCCGAACCGATCGGGCTGCCCACCATCCACACCGCATTGGCGCGGCCCCGCTCTTCGGGCGGGAACCAGCGGTGCACGATCTTCGCGATCAGCGAGAATTGCGGCCCTTCCATGATGCCGAGCACGACGCGCCCGAAAATCATCGTGCCGAAGCTCTGCGCGGCGCCCATGCCGAGCATCACCACGCCCCAGATCACGGCCGACACCGAGAGTGCCTTGCCGGGCTTGAACACGTCACCGATGATGCTCAGCACGACTGACGAAATACCGTACGCGATCAGAAACGCCGTCATCAGGAATCCCAGCTTGGTGGGATTGAAACCGACATTCAGGGCGTTATAGAAGTCGGGATTATTGAAAAGAACCGCTACGCTGATCCGGTCGAAAAAGCCGACCAGAACCGAGCCGAACAGGACCAGCACCACGATCCAGCGCATGCGCGACGAATGCCTGGCCACGAGGGGCAACGGCTTGCTGATATCCGACATTTAAAGTCTCCTCCATCCATGAAGCGCCAGCCCCGCTGACGCCGTGCTTTTCGTTGCGGGTGGGCTGTTACGCCACCTGCACGCAGACGTACTTCGTCTCCAGGTAGTCGTCCATGCCGTATTTCGAGCCCTCGCGTCCGAAGCCGCTTTCCTTGATGCCGCCGAACGGGCCGACCTCGTTCGAAATCAGCCCCGTGTTGACGCCGACCATGCCCGTTTCGAGTGCTTCGGCGATACGGAAGAAGCGGGACATATCGTTCGTGTACACGTACGATGCAAGCCCGGTTTCGCTGGCGTTGGCGATCTCCACCGCTTCCTCCTCGGTCGAGAAGCGCAGCACCGCCGCCACCGGCCCGAAGGTTTCCTCGTGGAAGATCTGCATGTCGAGCGAGGTGTTCACGAGCAGCGTCGGCTCGAAGAAGTTGCCGCCCAGTGCCGAGCGCTTGCCGCCCTGCGCGATGTCGGCGCCCTTGCTGCGCGCGTCCGCCACGTGTTCCTCGACCTTGCTGAGCGCCGCCGCGTCGATGAGCGGCCCCTGGCTCGTGCCTTCCGCCATGCCGTCGCCCACGCGCAGATTGGCGATCGCGGTCTTCAGCTTCGCCGTGAACGCATCGTAGACGCCTGCCTGCACGAGGAAACGGTTCGTGCAGACGCACGTCTGCCCCGTGTTGCGGAACTTCGAGGCGATGGCGCCCTGCACGGCGGCGTCGAGATCCGCGTCGTCGAACACGACGAACGGCGCGTTGCCGCCCAGTTCCATCGACAGCTTCTTCACCGTCGACGCGCATTGCGCCATCAGCACCTTGCCGATTTCCGTCGAGCCCGTGAACGACAGCTTGCGCACGATCGGGTTCTCGCAGAGTTCCGCGCCGATCTCGCGCGCGGAGCCCGTCACGACGCTGAACACGCCGCGCGGCACGCCGGCGCGATGCGACAGCTCGGCCAGCGCGAGCGCCGTGAGCGGCGTTTGCGAAGCCGGCTTGAGCACCATCGTGCAGCCCGCCGCGAGCGCCGGCGCGGCTTTGCGCGTAATCATCGCCGCCGGGAAATTCCACGGCGTGATCGCCGCGCACACGCCGATCGGTTGCTTGAGCACCATGATCCGCTGCGCCGCATTGGGGCTTTCCAGCATGTCGCCCTCGATGCGCTTGCCCTGCTCCGCGAACCACTCGATGAACGAAGCCGCGTACGCGATTTCGCCCCTCGATTCCGTGAGTGGCTTGCCCTGTTCGGCGGTCATGATGCGCGCGATATCTTCCTGATGCGCCATCACGAGGTCGAACCACTTCCTGAGGATGCCTGCGCGCTCCTTGGCGCTGCGCCGGCGCCAGGCCGGCAACGCGGCCTGGGCCGCCGCAACGGCCTTGGCCGTCGCCTCGCGGCCGAGCAACGGAACCGTCGCGATCGGCTCGCCCGTGGCCTTGTTGGCCACGGTGATCGTCGCGCCGTCCGGCGCTTCGAGCCATTCGCCGTCGATCCATGCCGCCGAACGGATCAGCGACGGATCGGCGAGCTGCGGCCGGGTAAATGAATGAGCCATGCCATCGGTCTCCGTTAGCATCACTGAATGGCTTGCGACTTGCGTACGCTGTCGATCAGCGACGTGCGCAACAGGAACGCGCGGTGACGCGCCGGGTCGGCGGCCGTCGCGGCGAGGTCGGCCAGATGCTGCGCGCGCACCGCCGGATCGGTCTCTTCCAGACGCTTCTTGTTCGCCACGGTCTGCTGCTGAACGAACTCGATGTTCAGCGAGCGGCGGCGACGCTCGTAGCGGTCCAGCACCGGACGCTCGGCATTGCCGTCCGCTGCCTCGGCGAGCGTGTTGGCCAGTTCCAGCGCGTCGTGAATCCCGCAGTTGAGCCCGAGCCCGCCGATCGGATTGTTCACGTGGCTCGAATCGCCCGCGAGGAAGATGCGCTGACGGCGGAACGAAGCCGCCACGCGCTGATGCACGCGGTAAATATTCTTGTGCAGCAGCGGATACGTCGCGCCGTCTTCCAGCGGGAAAATGCGGTTCAGGCGGCGTTGCGCTTCCTCGTCGCTCATCACGAACTCTTCCGGCACGTCCACCGGCGCCGGGAACACCGCGCGCCAGCGGCCCTTCATGTCGTCGCCGGCGACCTTGAAGAGGTTGCCCCACTCCTTCGGATCGGCGAGGTAGGCGCGATACGAACTGCCGAGCGCTTTCTCGAAGTCGAACGAGGTGGTCAGCACGAGGAACTGCTCCGGCCACGTGTAGCCTTCGAATTCGATCTCGAGCTTCTTGCGCACGGTGCTGCGCCCGCCGTCCGCGCCGACCAGGAACGTGCCGCTCAGCTTCTCCTCTACGCCGTCGCGGTCGATCGTCACGGTCACGCCGTTCGCATCCTGCTCGACGTCCACCACCGGCACGCCGAAATGCACGTCCACGTCGGACATCGTCTTCAGCTTCGCCGCGATGATGTTGACGAGCTTGTGCTGCTCGGTCTGCACGACGAACGGGAACTTCGTATCCTCGCGCAGCAGGTCGTGGTCGAAGCGCGCGATCAACTCGCGCTTCTCGCGGTCCCAGAAGTCGAAGTAACGCGCGACGAGGCCCGCGGCGATGAATTCGTCGATCACGCCGAGGCTGTCGATCATCTCGAGCGTGGACGGGTGCGTCGTGGCCGCGCGCGGGTTCGTATCGACCGTCTGCGCCGCTTCGAGAACCGTGACGGCGAAGCCGCGTTGCGCGCAGGCGAGCGCCGTCACCATGCCGACGGGGCCGCCGCCGACGACGATTATCCTTTTCTGTTCAGCCATGCCAGTTCTCAATGTTTAGGAGCCGCGAAATCGTTCATGATGCGGGACTTGATAACCCGCACGTTCTTCTCCGAAGCCGGCGTGTTGCGGCTGCGGCCGACGAAGCGCGGCACGCCGTCCGTGACGACCGCCGCGACCGAGGCGATATCGCCATTGGCCAGCGCATCGAGAGCCGTATGCTTGGTGCCGCCCACGCACGAGTCGAGAATCACGACGTCGGCGTCGCGGCCGACCTGCAGGAAGCCCGAGTTGATGCCGTAGGTGCGCGCGTTGTTGCCGGTCGCGGCGCAGATCGCCTGCTCCGGTGCCATCTTGCCGAGGCTCGCGAGGTGCGTGATCGTGTACATCATGCCGAGCGGCATGATGCCGCTGCCGGTCGGCGTGTCGGTGGCGATCAGGAAGCGGTCGAACTTGTCGGCCTGCACGGTCATCTCGGCGATCATCAGCAGCGTGCGCAGATTGCCGGCGGTGCAGACCTGCATCGCGATTTCGCTTTCGTTGAGAATGCGTCCGAAATCCTGATCCGGCATCGCCACGGGGCCGCCGTTGATATGGAACGACACGTGCGGCTGCATCGCGATCAGATGCTCCGCCCAGATGCCCGACGAACCCGGAATCGACGAACCGCCCGTATGCACCGTGGTGATCATGCCGTGCTTCTTCGCCCAGCCGATCATCGGCGCGTAGTCGAACGGCGTCTTGACCGCGCCGAAGCCGGCCTTCGCGAGCCACACGCCTTGCGAGGCGATGTCGCGCAGATCGTCCTCGACCAGTCCCGGTTCGAGAATGATGGAGCCCGCGAAAACGCGCATGCCGCCCGGGCGATAGTTGGCGAAGCAGCGCTGCGCGGCCACGGCCAGCGCCTTCACGCCTTGCGGATCGGTCGGCCGGCCCGGCACGTGCACTTCGGACGCGCTGATCGCGGTCGTCGTACCGCCGTGCACGTAGCTTTCGAGGAAGCCGACGGTTTTCTGGCGCGGCGTGTAGTCGCCGAACGTGTTGTGAATCTGCGAGTCGATCAGACCCGGAATCGCGGTCGCGCCGTCGGCGTCGATCACCACGTCGCAGGCTTCGAGCTGTTCGGCGCTCAGGGTGCCGATCGCTTCGATCTTGCCGTCCGCCATCAGGATGCTGTCGCCCTTTGCGAACGGATCGCGCCACTCTCCGGTGACGATGGTCTTCAGATTGACGATTGCCGTTTTCATTGCATCTCCTCCATAAGGAAATTGTTTAGACGAGACCGTCTTCGCCGACTGCCTCGGATACCTTCAGGCCGCCCACGCGAGCGGTCAGACGGCCGCGGTTCGCGAGGCAGAAGATCACGGCGACTTCGTCGGGCAGCGGGCCTTCCGGGATCGCAACGGTCATGCCGTCATAGTGCGAACGCACATAGAGCGCATCCTTGTAGGCGAGCGGCACGTCGATCGCGACGCCAGCCGGAGCCACCTTCGTGTACGAGGGAATCCATGCCTTGCCGCCGACGGCCGCGCGGATCGGCTCGGCGAATGCGCTCGTCAGCAGCGCGTTCGCGTGCTCCTGTTCGCCGGCGGTGCCGACGATGCCGCCCTTGCCGTAGCTCTCGACTTCGTACGGGCCCATCGCGTCCTTCGCGAGTTGAGCCAGTTTTTCGCCCAGTTCGACGCTGGCCTCGATCATTTCGGAGAGGTCGTTGCGGAACTCGCCAGCATACGGATTCTTGACGACGGCGATGACCGCAACCTTGTGCAGCGGACGTTGATCTTCGGCATTCGCCGGTGCCGGTTGGTGCTGAACGTACGTGTAGAGGGACTTGACTTGCAGCTTCATATCGGAGACTCCAGGGCCGGTAGTCCGGCGGTTAAAAGTATCGGTTTGACAAACAATACGATTGTCGTACAATCCAGTCAACAACTTTTTTTGAGAGGAGATCGAGATGAGCCGTCGCACGGTGCTGTTTTCGGAAATGACTCCCGACGCAAGCTGGGAGCAAGACTTCAACGACTGGTACGACACGGAGCACATTCCGGCGCGTATGAAGGCGCCAGGCTTCACGTCGGCGCAGCGCTACCGCAATGTCGACGGGCCGGCCTACCTCGCCATCTACGAGATGGAATCGAGGGACGCGCTCTCGACTCCGCAGTACAAGGAGATCAAGGGCAATCCGGGCGAGCGCTCGCGGCGCATGCTCGGCGGCGTGTCGGATTTCACCCGCTACATCGGCGAGGAAATCGGCTACTGGCATCAGGACGGCGCGCGCGCGAGCTCGCCGTTCGACGCGCAGTTCGTCTACGCCGTGTTCTTCACCGTGCCCGAGGCGCGCAGCGACGAATTCAATCGCTGGTATGAACAGGACCACATCCCGGCGCTGCTCGAATGCGAGGACTGGCTTGCCGTGCGGCGCTTCGATATCGTCGACGGAGACCCTCAACGCTTCACCCATCTTGCTCTACACTATCTGGCAAAGCGGGAAGCACTTGAGTCGGACGCGCGGGAAAAAGCGCGTGGCACGCCGTGGCGCGCCCGCCTCGCGGCGGAAGAGTGGTTCAAGGGCCATTACTGCGTCTTCGAAAAAATCGGTCAACGCTTCCTCGCGCAAGGGTAAGCGGCACGGGCCGGGCATCGGGAGCGCGCGCGCCTCGCGCGGCGCTCCGCTGGCCGGCCGCCGCATTACAAACTGAAAAGATCAAGGGAAGGGGACGTTATGGCTGTGGATCTGAAAGTCACACCGCAGACCGTGCTGTTTCAGACCACGTCGAAGTTGCGGGAAGCCATCATGCAAGGGCAACTCGCGCCGGGCGAGCGGCTCGTCGAAACGACGCTCGCGGAAACGATGGGCGTGAGCCGCACGACGCTGCGTGAAGCGTTGCGGCGGCTCGAATCCGAGCGTCTCGTTCACAACGCGCCGAACCGCGGGCCTTCGGTGGCGACGATCTCCATCCAGGAGTCGGTGGAGATCTATCACGTGCGCAAGCTGCTCGAAGGCGAAGCGGCCGCGCTTCTGGCTCAGTCGGCCACCGACGAGCAGGTCGCCGCCCTCGACCGGGCGCTCGCGCAATTCCAGGAAGCCGTCAATAACGACAATGCGCTCGATCGGCTCAAGTCGACGGGCGAGTTCTACGACGTGATTCTGCTCGGCTGCGGCAACCACATCATTCGCGAATTTCTGGAATCGCTGTTTGCGCGCATCAATCTGCTGCGCGCGAAGTCGATGGCGAATCCCGGCCGCGCGAGATTCAGCCTGCTCGAAATGCATAGCATCCGCGACGCCGTCAAGGCGCGCGACCCGGTCGCCGCCCGAGCCGCGGCCGAGGCTCATATTCTTGCGGCGCAGCAGGCGGCGCTTCATCCCGAAGAAGTGACGAAACCGGCAATCGAAAAACCGCGTGCGCGCACGCGGTCACGTTCGGTCGCCGCGTGAGATCGGGCAAGTCCGGATAGCGAAAGCGACTCCCGCCATCCGTGACGCCCGAAAAGCGTTCGCTCATCGAGGCCGGCAGCGTCTTGGCCTCGGGCCTCATCTCGCTCATCTCGCCTTATTCCGCCGCCCTGCGCGCGCACCCATCGGGACACCTGGCGCACGCGAATAAGGCGAACGGGTTCATTCGGGCACGCGAGGCGCCGGCAGCGTCCTGAGCGCGTCGAGCGCGCCGCCCACCATGCGCCGCAGCGTCGGCTGAACCCGCTCCGCGCGCTCGGGCAGATAGGCAAACGGCGCCGCTTCGTCCATATAGGTCGACTGGCACATCTCGAGCTGGATCGCGTGAATGCCTTGCTGCGGCGCACCGAAGTGGCGCGTAATATAGCCGCCCTTGAAGCGCCCGTTCGCAATCCATGTGAATTCGCCCGCCGCGGCGCCAGCTTCGGCTGCGGCCTGCAGCGCCGGCGCCGCGGTGCGTCCGTCCTGGGTACCCAGATTCAGATCGGGCAGCTTGTTTTCGAAAAGCCTCGGCAACACGCTCGCGATCGAATGCGCTTCCCACAGCAGCACATGGGGATGCAGCGCGCGCAGACGCGCCAGCTCCTCCGCAAGCGCGGCGTGATAAGGACGCCAGCAGGTCTCCACGCGGCGCTGCTTCTCCGCCGCATCCGGTTCGCAGCCCGGGCGATACACCGCTTCGCCATGAAACGTTTCGGTCGGGTACAGGCCAGTCGTCGTCTGCCCCGGATACAGGCTCTCGTCGTTCGGCGGCCGGTTCAGGTCGATCACATAGCGCGACACTTTCGCGCCGAGCAAGGTCGCCCCCATCTCGCGCACGAACGCGTAGAGCCGGTCCAGATGCCAGTCGGTGTCGGCCAGCGTCAGCGCCGCGTCGGAATACAGAGGGCGCAGCGTGTCGGGAATCCGCGTCCCGAGGTGCGGAATCGAAACCAGCAGCGGCGCGTCGCCGCGCTCGAGCGAATACAACTCGTTCATCGTCAAACTCCTGTCGTGATGGATCACTGCACGGCGTCGGCCGGCAGTTCCGGCAAAGCCTGCGCCAAAGCCGGACAAATCGAATGGTCGAGCACCGATCGCGTGAGCGCGACGATGTCGGCGGCAAAGTCGCCCCACGCGCCCTCGCGATGCAGCAGAAAAAAATCGCGCCGCCCGAGCCGGCTGGCCGGCAACGGCAGCACCGCGATGTCGTTCAGATAGTGGCGCGCCTGCCAGAGGCACAGCGGCGTGGAGATCGCAAAGCCGAGCCGCGCGGTCACGAGGCTCAGGAGCGGATCGGTCGCGTCGAATTCGTAGCGTTGCGGGCTCACGATGCCGAGATGCCGGGCGAACCGCTCGACCTGCTGGCCAATCACGGAGCGCCGGGTATAGCGGATCAGCGGCAGATCGTGCGCGAGGCTGCGCCAGTCCGCGTCGCGCCGCTCATGCAGATAGCTTTTCGCGACGACCGCGACAAAGGCCTCGGAAAACAGCGGCACTTCGACGATGCGCGCATCGTCGAGCGTGGTCTGCGTGCAGACCACCATATCGAGTTCATGATCGTGCAGCATCCGGCTCAGCCCCGGGGTGAGCCCCGACCACAACGAAATCTGCCGCGGCGTGCCGGACACGGCGCGGATCAGCTCCGGCCCCACCGTCGCCGCGAACGAATCGACGCAGCCGAGGCGCACCGGCAGCTTGCCCACCTGCGCCGCGTCGCCGATGCGCGCGCTCACGGTCTGCGCATGCTCCAGCAGCGGACCGGCCAGTTCGAGCAGCGCGCGCCCGGCCAGATTGGGGCGCGGCGGCCGGCTGTCGCGATCGAACAGCACGAGGCCCTGGTCGCGCTCCAATGCCGAGATCGCCTGGCTGATCGCGCTTTGCGTCACGCCGAGCTGCCTCGCCGCCGCGGTCATCGAGCCGGTTTCGCAGACGGCGATAAACGCCTGTAGCGCCCGCAGATCGATCGGAGCCTGTGTCCGTCCCATTGCCTCATCCTGTGGTTCGTCTCCACCAGCCTGCCCCCTCGCGATCGTTGATCGACGATCGGCGAGAAAGCGCCATGGTGCCTGTACCCGCCCGTGGCGTCAGTTTCATCAGCACCAATACGGGGGCCTCATTAGTTTATCTAATAAAAAATCGTCTGCCGCGGCTCGTCCCTACAATCCGCCCATTGCCATTTCGGAGAGTCCACATGAGCCACTATGATTTTGTCGTGATCGGCGCGGGCGTAGTCGGCGCATCGGTCGCTCATCACCTTGCCGCGCTCGGCGCAAAGAGCGTGCTCGTGCTCGAACAGGGCACCATCGGCGCGGGCACGACCTCGCAGTCGTCGGGGCTGCTGCGCACGCACTACTCCGTGCGCCAGAACGTCGAGCTGGCCCGCGCGTCGTGGTGGGCCTTCAACAATTTCGCCGAATACGTGGGCGACGAAGAGGCCTCGTGCGGCCTCGTCAAGTGCGGCTACATGATCTGCGCGCCCGAAGGCGACAAGCTCGAACCGCTGGGCGCGTCGCTGCGCGCGCAGCAGGACATGGGTATCGAGGTCCAGTTGCTGTCGCGCGACGAAGCGCGCGAGCGCATGCCGATTGCCCGCTTCGACGATGCCGCGCTGATCGGCTTCGAGCCCGAAGCCGGCTTTGCCGACGCCTACCTCGTCGCGACCAGCTTCGCCCGCTCGGCCCGCAAGCGCGGCGTCAAGATCATGGAGAACACGCGCGTGACCGGCGTGATTCGCGACGGCCGCCGGATCACCGGCGTCGAGACGACGGCCGGCACCTTCAGCTGCGGCACGCTCGTCAGCACGCAGAACATCTGGACGCCGGAGCTGGCCGGCTGGATCGGCGTGACGCTGCCGGTCAAGCCCGAGCGCCATACGGTGCTGGCGCTCGAATGCGAGGCCGAATACACGTTCGCGATGCCGGCCTTCAAGGACCTCGCCTCGCCGGGCATGCTCTATTACCGCAGCTATGGCGGCAAACAGATGCTGGTGTCCGAAGGCGTGGTCGGCGAAACGCTGAACGCACCCGAAACCGAACAGGGCGATATCTCGCTCGACTACGTCGCCGAAGTCGGCGCGCAGGTGGCCGAGCGCTTCCCGGCCTACGAGACGGCGGGCCTCGCCTCGTCGTGGACCGGCGTCTATGACGTGACGCCCGACTGGAACCCCGTGCTCGGACCGGTTGCCGATATCGAAGGGCTGACCGTCGGCTTCGGCTTTTCCGGACACGGCTTCAAGCTTTCGCCGGGCGTCGGCAAGCTGCTCGCGCAGCATGCGCTCGGTCTGCCCACCGACGTCTCGCTCGCCCCTTACGCGCTGAGCCGCTTCGAAAGCGGCGCGCTGCTGGTCGGCAAGTACGGCTCGGGCGCCGTGTCCTGACTTACCCTGATTTCCCGGAGAACACCTACATGGCTATCAGGATTCTGGTTCCCGTCAAACGCGTCGTCGATCCCAACGTGCGCGTACGCGTCAATGCCAGCGGCGCCGTCGATACGACGGGCCTCAAGATGTCGCTCAATCCGTTCGACGAATGCGCGCTGGAGAAGGCGCTGCAACTGCGCGAAGCCGGCGTGGCAACGCACGTCACCGTTTTGACCTGCGGCCTCGCGACAAGCCAGGACGTGCTGCGCACCGCACTCGCGATGGGCGCGAACGACGCGGCGCTGATCGACACGGCCGAGGCGACACCCGCACTCGATTCGCTCGGCGTCGCACGGCTGCTGCACGCTTATCTGGCGACCCACGACTACGGTCTCGTGCTCTGCGGCAAGCAGGCGATCGACGACGACATCGGCGGCGTCGCCGCGATGCTGGCCGGCCTGCTCGACTGGCCGCAAGGGCTCGACGCGAGCGCGCTCGACGCCACGGCCGAGGGCTGGCGCGTGACCTGCGGCGACGACAGCGGCACCGCAACCTGGGAACTGGGCGGCCCGTGCGTGGTAAGCGCGGACCTGCGGCTCGCGGAACCGCGCCGCGTCACGCTGCCGAACATCGTCAAGGCGAAGCAGAAGCCGCTGGAGATCCTCGGCTATCGCACGCTCGGCGTGGAGCCGGCACCGCTCGCGCGCATCGACGCGCTGAGCGAACCGCCCGCGCGCAAGGCCGGCATCCAGGTGCCGACCACCGCCGCGCTGATCGACGCGCTCGCGGCACGCAACGTATTCGGAAACACGGGAGTCGCCGCATGAGAACGCTCGTCCTTGCAGAGACGGAAAACGGTCAGGTCGCGGATGCCGCGCTTCGAACCGTATCGGCCGCCAGCGAGCGCGGTCTGCCGGTCGATCTGCTGGTGCTCGACGCGAGCGCGGCGGAGTCTGCCGCGCGCGTCGCCGGAATCTCGCGCGTCCTGGTCGCGGCCGCCGCTTCGGTGGACATCGCGCCCGAAACGCTCGCCGCACGGCTCGCGCTTCTCGCGAGCGACTATTCGCTGATCGCCGCGGCCCATCGCACGCTCGGGCGCAGCGCGTTGCCGCGCGCGGCCGCGCGTGCCGGCGGCGCGTTTCTGTCCGACATCACGGCGGTTGCAGGCGCGAACCAGTTCGTGCGCGGACTCTATGCGGGCAGCGTCGTGTCGAACGTCAGCACGGCAGCCGCCACGACGTTCGCCACGTTCCGCGCCTCGTCCTGGCCCGCTGCCGGCTCGGGCGAACAGGCAGCGGACATCGTCGTGCTGCCCGTGCTCGACAGCTTTGCGAAAACCCGTCTCGTCGAACGGCACACCGCCAACCAGTCCGGCCAGGACCTCGCTTCGGCGCGCATCGTGGTGTCGGGTGGCCGTGGTCTCGGCTCGCAGGAAAACATGGAGCGGCTCGGACACTTCGCCGCACAGATCGGCGCGGCGCTCGGCGCCTCGCGCGCGGCCGTCGACGCGGGCTATGTTTCCAATGCCGCGCAGGTCGGCCAAACCGGCAAGACCGTCGCACCCGATGTGTATTTCGCGTTCGGTATTTCCGGCGCGATCCAGCACCTCGCCGGCATGAAGGACTCGAAAGTGATCGTCGCGATCAACAAGGACCCGGACGCGCCGATCTTCTCCGTGGCCGATATCGGGCTTGTCGGCGATCTGTTCGAGGTGCTGGGCGAACTGGAGCGGCATGCCGGAGCCGCGCGATGAAGCCTGCAGCGGCTGCGCCCTCTTCCGCGGCCAGCGCCGCTCAGGTTGCCGTGCGCCGCTTCGAGTACGCCCAGTTGCAGGCGGAGCCGTGGGCGAACGGCAACGGTATCACCCGCACCATTGCTCGCGGCAGCGCCGCCGGACACGGCGAGGACACGGACTGGCGCGTGAGCCTCGCAACGCTGAACACGTCCGCGAGGTTCTCGCAGTTCGCCGGCTTCGAGCGTACCTTCGTGCTGCTCGACGAGGGTGCGGTGAAGCTGCGCTCGCAAGAGGTCCGCATCGACGCGCAGCGTGGCCAGCCCGTGCATTTCTCCGGCGACCTCGATCTGTGGAGCACGCTCTCCACGGCGCCCGTCAACGCGCTGAACGTGATGACGCGCCGTGGCCGCTGTGGTTCGTCCGTCAGCGTGCTGTCCGGTTCGTCGAGCATCGCGGCGGCGCCGATCCGGTTGCTGATCGGCCTGTCCGGTCAGTGGAGCGTGCGCGGCGGGATGCTCGACGGCGTCTTGCTCGGTCCGCTGCAAGGCATTCTCATCGAGCGTTCACGCGAACCGCTCGATCTCGTCCCCCTCGGCGCCGGCGCTGAATTGATCTCGATTGCCATCGTTCCCCTCTCCCTCTAATTGCGCGATCTGACGTCGCGACCTGACCTATGCTTACTTCGCAATTCGGCCCGCGCGAGTCGATGGAATACGACGTGGTGATCGTCGGCGGCGGCCCGGCCGGGCTGTCGGCGGCGATCCGCCTGAAGCAGCGCGCCGCCGCGCAGGGCGTCGAGCTTGGCGTGTGCGTACTC
>NZ_JAAGPQ010000059.1:0-55673 GCF_017104985.1 Paraburkholderia sp. Ac-20342
AACAAGGGCTCACAGAAAATTTCGTGTCACTACAACGCATCGACAACCACGGACGCCAAGTGTTTGATCTATAAGGTGCTCTGGGTCGAAATTGCCTCAAATTCCGGCCGGAAATGTCGAACTCGGGGGCGCCGAATGTCCGGCGGGCGAAGGAATTGCTGGCTAAACTTGTGAACTTTTCAACGGCATGCAGCGTGTTTTAAATGCGAGCCGCCGCACTGCAACATCCGTATTGAAAGTGGGCGATGCTTAAAAGTCAAGCGTATTCGTTTTGATTCACTGGCATTACGCCCAATAGCGCTATTGTGATAATTGTTCACATGCCCGTGCGTAACGATCGTGTCTTGCGAGATCGATCGAATCCGCCAGCGCGATCCGTCATTCATTCGTGCTCGCCGGGTACCGCTGCGAGGCGAGGTCAAACGCGGAGTCCGCCGCAATCGGCAAGGTTTATTGCAATGTTATGTATCGGCTGAGTGCGCAGATACATTACGACATAATTCGACCGACGGGTCAGGCTATAACGCCAACATCGCCCGATCACGGAGAACACCATGAGCACCGAGCTGTTGCAAGGATCCTGCCATTGCGGGGCCGTCAAATTCGAAGTTCGTACCCCGATCGTTCCGGCTGGCCGCTGCAATTGCAGCCTGTGCCGCCGCAAGGGCGCGCTGATGACGCCACTCTTTCCCGCCGGCGAACTGAAGATTCTGAGCGGCGAAGAGTCGCTCACGCTTTACCAGTTCAACACGAAGGTCGCGAGGCACTATTTCTGCAAGCATTGCGGTATCTATCCGTTTCATCAGACGCGTAAAGACCCGAAACTGTGGCGCGTCAATATCGGCTGCCTCGACGGTGTCGATCCCTATGCGCTCGAAGCCAGCGTTGCGGATGGCGCGAGCCTTTCCGTGCTGGAGGGCGCGTGAAACGCTTCGTTGCCATCGCGGTGTTCGTCGCCGGCGGCCTTGCGGCCGAACTCGCACATCCGTTCAGGTGCTCGTTCATTCAGGCGAACGGTGTGCAGCTCAAGCGCCGCAAGAGATAATCTCGCGATGGAAAATCCCGACCACGTACTGATCGTCGACGACGACCGCGGCATCCGCGAACTGCTCGCCGGCTACCTCGAGAAAAACGGCATGCGCGTCTCGCTCGCGGCCAACGGCCGGCAGATGCGCGCCGCGCTCGATAACGGCGCGCCCGATCTGATCGTGCTCGATCTGATGATGCCCGGTGAAGACGGCCTCGTGCTGTGCCGCGAGTTGCGCGCCGGCAAGTTCAGCGCGGTGCCCGTGCTGATGCTGACCGCGCGCAACGAGGAAGCCGACCGCATCGTCGGCCTTGAAATGGGCGCCGACGATTACCTGTCCAAGCCGTTCGCCGCGCGCGAACTGCTCGCGCGGATTCGCTCGGTACTGCGCCGAACGCGCATGCTGCCGCCCGGCATGGAAGTGACCGAATCGGCGCCGATGCTGTGCTTTGGCGACTGGCGGCTCGATACGACCGCGCGCCATCTGCTCGACGCGGAAGGCACGATGGTCGCGTTGAGCGGCGCCGAGTACCGTCTGCTGCGCGTGTTTCTCGATCATCCGCAGCGCGTGCTCACGCGCGACCAGTTGCTGAACCTCACTCAGGGGCGCCAGGCCGATGCATTCGACCGCTCGATCGATCTGATGGTGAGCCGTCTGCGTCAACGGCTGCGCGATGGTGCACGCGAGCCGCGTTACATCAAGACGCTGCGCAGCGAAGGCTACGTGTTTTCGGCGGCGGTAACCGCGATCGGAGATCCGCAATGAGCAGGCCAGCGTGGCTGCACGGTCCGCGTACGCTGTTCGCGCGGCTGGCGCTGATCCTGTTCGTCGGTCTCGCGCTCGCACAGACGATGTCGTTCTGGCTCACGATGACCGAACGCGACCAGACGATGACCAATGTGATGATGGGCTACATCGAGCGCGAGGTCGCGAGCTCGGTCGCGCTGCTCGATCATCTGCCGCCCGGCGAGCGCGCGCAGTGGCTGCCGCGTCTCGCGCGGCGCAGCTACGAGTTCATGCTGGGGCCGGGCGTGCCCGGCGTGCCGGTCGATGCGAGCCTGTCGGCGCGCGTCGCGCAGTCGATCGGCGACGGCATCGGCAAGCGTTATCCGCTGAGCGTGAATGCGGTGCCGGGTGACCGCGAGCGTTTACAGGTTCATCTGCGGCTGAGCGACGGTATGCCGCTCACCATCGATCTGCGGCCGATGTCCGGTGCGCCGCTGTCGCGCTGGTTGCCGCTCGTACTGATATTGCAGCTGATCGTGCTTGCCGCGTGCTGCTGGCTCGCGGTGCGGCTCGCGACGCGTCCGCTGCATCAGCTTGCCGTGGCGGCCGATACGCTCGGCCCCGATCTGAAGGCCGAGCGTCTACCCGAAGAAGGGCCTTCGGAAGTGGCACGCGCCGCGCGCGCGTTCAATGCGATGCAGGATCGAATCGCAACCTATATGACCGAGCGCATGCAGATTCTCGCGGCGATCTCACACGATCTGCAAACGCCGATCACGCGCATGC
This sequence comes from Paraburkholderia sp. Ac-20342, assembly GCF_017104985.1. NCBI lineage: Bacteria > Pseudomonadati > Pseudomonadota > Betaproteobacteria > Burkholderiales > Burkholderiaceae > Paraburkholderia > Paraburkholderia sp. Ac-20342. The sequence goes on from NZ_JAAGPQ010000059.1 coordinate 2,541, forward strand.
GTCTGCGCCTCGACGTGATGGAGAACGAAGCGGAAGCGGGCAAGCTGCGCCAGGATCTGCAGGAGATGGAAGCGCTGGTGAAGGAGGGCGTCACCTATGCGCGCACGATGCACGGCACGAGCGAAGTGCCGCGTCGTATCGATCCCGATGCGCTGTTCGACAGCCTCGTTTGCGATTACGTCGATGCCGGTCAGGACGTGTCCTTGCAGGGCAGCTTCGGCCAGTCGCTGACATTGCGTCCGCAGGCATTGCGCCGCATCGTCGGCAATCTGGTCGATAACGCGCTGAAGTTCAGCGGCGCGGCGCAGATCGACATCGGCGCTTTGCACAACGGCGAGGCAACCGTCTCGGTGCTCGATCGCGGCCCGGGCATTCCGCCTGAATCGCTGGAGACCGTGTTCGAGCCGTTCTACCGGCTTGAGGGGTCGCGCAATCGTCAAACGGGCGGCACGGGGCTCGGTCTTGCCATTGCCCGGCAACTTGCGCTCGCCATGGATGCGACGCTCACATTGCATAACCGCGTCGGCGGTGGTCTCGAAGCGAGACTGACGTTGAGAAAATTATCCGGGACGTAAATCGGGCAGTGCAATAGCCGGAAAATCCACTGCGTACCCGATATGCATCATTACATTGTCGCCCGGACAGCATGGTTGTGAAATAGAAGCAAAAAAATGACATCGATTTTCAAATGGGCGATGGCAGTATTTATTGCACTGCAATCGATATTTGATTTCCGGGGTGGCTCGTGTTTTCCCTGGTGCGCGGAGCATATCTGTAAAAAATCGATGTGAATCGAGTTCACATTTTTAGGGTTTTATTCACTGGCCGCCATTGAATGCGAAGTGTTGCGCGACGCAACGCATGCATGGCCGGCGTCCATTCTCATGCCGCGTATCCCATACTTCGGAACAATCTATGCAGTTGATTTGACTCGATTTTTCGATCAGGCCGATGATCCCGCGCTTGAGCCGCAGCGCGATTACGATTTATCGATGGCAATGGCACAGGCATTCACGAAAATGCTATCAATTCACTCATCGGCATCAAGCATTGCCTCAATAATTTATTCACATTGCACAGCAGAAGCCTTATTCGCTCTGCCACTCAATTGACAAAAGCCAGCGGACGGACCATTCTTTTTCACGTGTGGCGGTTGCTGAGTAAAGTTGCCGATCCGGCCGCGATTGGCTGAGAGAAACGTTTCGTTCGAATCTGATTACCAACCTCGTTAAAAAGGTAACTAAAAAGGAATCCGAATGGCGTCCACTCCCCAAAAAATGTCGAGAATGCAGCTCACCGCCATGGTCGTGGGCGGCATGGTCGGTGCCGGGATTTTTTCCCTGCCGCGGACTTTCGCCAATGCCACGGGGCCGCTCGGCGCCGTCATTGCCTGGCTGATTGCCGGCACCGGCATGTATATGCTGGCGCGCGTGTTCCAGGCCCTCGCGGAACGAAAGCCCGAACTGGACGCCGGCGTGTTTGCCTATGCGAAAGCCGGCTTTGGCGACTACCCCGGCTTTCTCTCGGCATTCGGCTACTGGATCGGTAGCTGTATCGGCAACGTCTCCTACTGGGTGCTGATCAAGTCGACGCTCGGCGCATTCTTTCCCGTATTCGGCGAGGGCAATACCGCGGTGGCGATCGTCGTCGCATCGCTCGGCATCTGGCTATTCCATTTCATGATCCTGAAAGGGGTCCAGCAGGCCGCCTTTATCAACAGTATCGTGACGGTCGCCAAGGTCATTCCGATCCTCGTTTTCATCGTCATCCTGATCTTCGGCTTCAGGATGGATCTGTTTCAGGCGAACCTGTACGGCGGCGGGCTCGACGGCAATATCTTCGAGCAGGTGCGAGCGACGATGCTCGTTACCGTGTTCGTGTTCATCGGGATCGAAGGGGCGAGCGTTTATTCCCGTTATGCGAAGAAGCGCTCCGACGTCGGGCAGGCCACGATCCTCGGCTTTATCGTCGTGACTTCGCTGATGGTGCTCGTGACGATGCTGCCGTACGCGGTGCTGCAACGCGCGGACATCGCGGGCATGCGGCAGCCTTCGATGGCGGCGGTGCTCGAAGCGGTGGTCGGGCACTGGGGTGCGATCTTCGTGAGCGTGGGCCTGCTGGTTTCGGTGTTGGGCGCCTATCTTGCCTGGTCGCTGATCTGCGCCGAAGTGCTGTTCACGGCGGCACAGACCAAGGACATGCCCGCCGTTTTCGCGAAAGAGAATGCCAACAAGGTGCCGGCCAACGCGCTGTGGCTGACCAACATCGTGGTGCAGCTTCTCGTCATCAGCACGTACTTCTCGCGGGATGCGTTCGCGCTGATGCTCAACCTCACCAGTGCGATGTCGCTGATTCCCTATCTGTTCGTGGCCGCGTACGGGTTCATGATTTCGAATCGCGGCGAAGGCTACGACGTGCGCCCCGAAGAGCGCAAGCGCGACCTCGTGATGGCGGCCATCGCCGTGATCTATACGGTCTTCATGATTTACGCGGGCGGGCTGAAATTCATTCTGCTGTCCGCCGTGCTGTATGCGCCGGGAACGGCGCTCTATATCTGGGCGAGGCGCGAGCAGAGCAAGGCCGTCTTCATTACTTCCGACTGGATCATCTTTATCGTCGTAGTCCTTGGCGCGCTCGTCGGCATCTATGGTCTTGCGAGCGGAACGATCACGATCTGACGGCATTCGATCGAACATGGCGGATCAACACTGGAATTCAGGAGAGCATCATGGCGAATACAGGTGAGTTGGGTGTTCATTCCGAGGTCGGGCAATTGCGCAAGGTGATGGTGTGCGCGCCAGGGCTCGCGCATTCGAGGCTCACGCCGAGCAATTGCGATGAATTGCTGTTCGACGACGTGCTGTGGGTCGAGAACGCGAAACGCGATCACTTCGACTTCGTGACGAAGATGCGCGACCGTGGTGTCGAAGTCGTGGAGATGCACAACCTGCTCGCGGAAACGGTGGCGGTGCCCGAAGGCAAGAAGTGGATTCTCGATAACCAGGTCGTGCCGAATCAGGTCGGCCTCGGCTTTATCGACGAATTGAGAAGCTATCTGGAAGGGCTCGACAATCGCAAGCTCGCCGAAACGCTGATTGGCGGTTTGTCGACGCACGACTTTCCGGAAGCGCACGGCGGCAAGGCACTCGAAGTCGCGAAGGAAGCGGCGGGTGGCACCGAATATCTGCTGCCACCGTTGCCGAACACGCTTTACACGCGCGACACGACCTGCTGGATCTATGGCGGTGTGACGTTGAATCCGCTGTACTGGCCCGCGCGGCATGAAGAGACGATCCTCACGACGTCGATCTACAGGTTCCACCCGGACTTCGCGGGCAAGGTCAACGTGTGGTGGGGCGATCCGACCGAGGACCACGGTCTCGCGACGCTCGAAGGCGGCGACGTGATGCCGATCGGCAAGGGCGTGGTGCTTATCGGCATGAGCGAGCGCACCTCGCGTCAGGCCATCAGCCAACTGGCCGCCACGCTCTTCAAAAAGGGCGCGGCCGAACGCGTGATTGTTGCGGCCATGCCGAAGATTCGCGCGGCCATGCACCTCGACACGGTATTCACGTTCGCCGATCGCGACTGCGTGCTGGTTGCGCCGGACTTCATGGCGAAGACGCGCACATTCTCGTATCGCCCGAGCAGCCATCCGAGCGGCGTCGAACTGCACGCGGAGAACCAGCCGTTCACCGACGTGGTGGCCGAAGCACTGGGTTTGAAGAGGCTGCGCGTTGTCGAGGCGGGCGGCAGCGATTATCAGCGCGAGCGCACGCAGTGGGACAGCGGCGCGAACCTCGTGTGCGCAGCACCCGGTGTCGTCTACGCCTACGACCGCAACACGTACACGAACACGCTGCTGCGCAAGCAGGGCATCGAGGTGATTACGATCGTCGGTGCCGAGCTTGGGCGCGGTCGTGGTGGCGGTCACTGCATGACGTGCCCGATTATTCGCGATGCGGTGGACTATTAACCGCTCCAGCAGATAAGCGGAAAGGCATCGTTCGGTTGCCGCGTTTGCGGCAAGCGGCAGCGCATTCACGGCGACCGGATCTTGCCGGGCGGACGCAACTTCGTTGCGGCCGCTGTCCGGTTGCGGCCAAATACGGGGGCGAGCTCAAATGAAAAGGCCCGGGTCACCTCAGCCGGTCACGCTGACCGAGGCGATCATTCCGATCGCCAGCCTCGTCGTACTGGTGGGACTGTCCTATTACCTGTTCGGCGACGCGGGCGCGAGCGGCCCGAATCAGGTGGGGCTCGTCGTCGCCACGATGATCTCGGTGTTCATCGGCTGGCGCCACGGCCATACGCTGGCTTCGTTCGGCGAAGCCGCGGTTGCCAGTGTCAGCACCGGCATCGGTGCGATCTTCATCCTGTTCGCGGTGGGTGCGCTGATCGGCACATGGGCGCTGAGCGGTACGCTCGTAGGCATGGTCTATTACGGGCTGAAGCTTCTAAGTCCGAACTATTTCTATGTGACGGCGGCAGCGATCTGCGGTTTCGTTTCGATGAGCATCGGCAGTTCATGGACCGTCGCCGGCACGATCGGTATCGGACTGATGGGCATCGCGCAAGGCATGGGACTGAGCCCCGCGATCACGGCGGGTGCAATCATTTCGGGTGCGTATCTGGGCGACAAATCCTCGCCGCTCTCGGACTCCGCCAATCTCGCTGCCGCCGCGGCCGGTGTCGAGTTGTACCGGCATCTTCGCGAGGTTTTCCTAACCTCGGCGGTGGCGATGGTCATCTCGCTCGGCGTGTTCTATTTTTTCGGCCGGCCCGGCGATTTCGACGCGAGCGCCGAGATTCAGGCGATGCGCGGCGCGTTCCCTATCTCGCTGTGGCTGTTTCTGCCGCTGATTCTCGTCATCGTGCTCGCCGTTTTCAAAATACCGCCATTTACCGCGATCTTTCTCAGCGCGCTGGCGGGCGGCTTGCTCGCGGTCTGCGTGGCGCCCGAACGCGTGATCGCGTTTGCTGCCGCGAGGTCCGACGTGCCCGTGTGGCTCGCACTCGTCAAAGGCGTATGGCTTGCGCTCGCGAGCGGCTACAAGGCGTCGACGGGCAATCCCGCACTCGACATTCTCGTCACACGTGGCGGCATGGAGAGCATGCTCAGCACGATCTGGCTCATCATTACCGCGCTCGCATTTGGCGGTGTGGTCGAAAAGTGCGGTGTACTCGAGCGTCTGATTGAGCCAGTCATCCAGAAAGCGAAGAGCGCGGGCGCGCTGGTGGCCTCGCTGGTGGGCGCGATTCTCGCCACGAATATCGTGACCGCCGATCAGTACATCGCGGTCGTGCTCCCCGCGCGCATGTTCAGGTCGGCTTTCGCACGACGCGGCTTCGAGCCGGTTGTGCTGTCGCGTGCGGTCGGCGATACGGGCACGCCAACCGGGGCACTGATTCCGTGGAATAGCTGCGGCGCCTATATGGCGGCGACGCTCGGCGTGTCCACACTCAGTTACGCGCCATTCGCGGTGTTCTGCTTCCTGAGTCCGCTGCTGACGATTGCGATTGCCTACGCGGGTATCCGCATGCCACGTCTTGCGGCCGGTGCTACAGAGGGGTCTGCATCCGCATCCGCTTCGACGGAGTCCGCGTCATCGTATCCAGACGAATGAAACCTGGTAAGGCGATTGATTCGAGCTGAGGCAATTTCGCCATGCTCACGAATCGTTTGAATAGCGTTCTTTTCAGTTCTCGTTGTGATGTATGTCGTGTTGGTTTGCCGGGCCGAAAAGCTATTTACTATACTTTTAACGACTTCGAGAAAGCCCTGATTTCGTAGTTCATTCCTTTCTTTTCCCGCAGGGAGGTTTGACCATGAACAGACGCATTATCTCGCAGCTCGTTGCCTTCTCTTTTTCGGGTATTTCTCTGATTGCGATTGCGGCGGGACCGCCGCCGGACGCGGGCGGTGGCCCGATGGCCGGACCGGGCCGTCAGCAGGTGATGCCGTCCATTCCGCATCGGGACTGGCACAACGGCCAGCGTGTGCCGAACGAATACCGCCATAACAATTTCGTCATGGACGACTGGCGCGGGCACGGCCTCAAGGCGCCCCCGCGCGGACATAGATGGCTTGGGATCAACGGGGATTATGTGCTCGTATCGACGAACAACTGGGCTATTTCGACGATCGTCAGCGGCACGCAATGACGCAGTGACATTGCGCGCGCGGACATGTGCGCATGTCCGCGCTTCGTTACGTGAGTCGATGCACTGCGCCTGGCGGATCAGGTCAGCGAACACGTGAGCCAGTGATGGATGAGGCTTGCATCGAGCACCATCTCCTGCCGCGTCGGCGCCCCGAGTAATACGATAGTCTCTGGCCTGCCGTGTACGAGTACATGGATCACGACACAGTGGCCGGCCTCGTTTACGAATCCGGTTTTCTGCAACACGATAGGCCAGTTGTCGAAGCGAACCACCGGATTGGAGTTGACGTAGCGGAGTTCGCCATAGCCGGGGTGGGCGACGTAAGTACGGTCCGTCGTGAACCGATGGATGAGCGGATCGCGCGCCGCAACGGCAACGAGACGGGCCAGGTCTGTTGCTGTCGACACGTTATGCGGCGACAGGCCCGTCGGGTCACGGAACTGCGTGCGACGCATCTGGAGTGTGCGAGCCTCGTCGTTCATCGCTGCCACGAATGCGGGCCGCCCACCCGGGAAATCGCGGCTCAAGGCTGCGGCGGCCCGGTTCTCCGAAGACATCAAGGCGACATGGTACATATCGCGGCGCGAAAGCCGCGAGCCGACCGACAGCCGCGACCCCGTGAACTTGATCATGTCGCGATCACTCGCCGTGACCTGCAGAACGCCGTCGAGTGGCCGATGAGTTTTGCGCGCGACCACTGCGGTCATTAATTTGGATATCGAAGCAATGGGCCGGACTTTGTCGGCACGGCGGGCGAGGAGTGTCTTTCCGGTTCGGACGTCGACGACATAGATCGAGTCCGAATGGAGCCGATGAGCCGCGTGCCTGTCGTAACCGCAGCGGGCGAGCAGGCGTGGCCCCGCAGTGCTGTGGTGTGCAGAGTGTCGTGTGTGCCGCAGGCGTCTGCGCTTGTGCCCGGCGATATGATGCTGCACGCGCAATGGATGCGATGTCACCGCCGGCCGACGCCTGGACGATTTGCCGTTGCTCGTGGATGGCCCCTGCACGGACGCACTCCCTGGATGCGACGCGAATGCGTTGGTCACGAATGCGGATGCAACGGCGAACGCGACAATCATGACACGGCACGTGCGACCACGAATCAAGCGTGCGGCTACCCCAATCAAACAGCCATCTCCCTGTTGCGGCCGCCTTGCGGGGCAGGGCGCACCGGACGAAACGGAATGGCAAAAGCCGCGAGTCCTTCTGCCGAAGGGCAATAGTTTGCGGTACCCGGCTTTATGCCGTCAACCCTGAAATGGACGGACACCGCTTGTATTTAGTTCGTTATCCAATTTAATTGGAAAAATGATCCGATAATAGGTGTCGATTTTACCGGTATGACGGGGTGCTATATCGGACGCTAATTTTGCAAAGGTAGACGTCACTGCACGAATTGCTTATACTTTTCTGCGTTTCCATCACGTAATGACATATCCAATGGTGTACCGCGCGTCCTGTCCAGAGTGGCAATTCGTGTAGGTTTCACCGCATCAAACAGGGCCTCCGGTCCTTGCGCAGCACCTATCGTGCTGCCGCAATTTCTGCCGCCGTCGGGCGGCATCGTGCTCCAACGCGCTACGCGTTGCTGGGCGGAAAGCGACAACTGTACGAACGCGTGAGCGTTTGTCAGGTCCCCGATCACGCTCAATCGCCATAGGGGGCCTGGCTTGCTGCATGGCCGATGCGCCGGGCAGTCCGCTTCCTCATGTCGTTCGATATAGCGTCTTTCCTGTCCGTATTCATCACACGCTAAATCGACAAGGAGGAGTCTCGTCATGACGCAACGCACCGCCCGGATCATGGGCAGTCTGATTGTGGTCGTCGCCATCGCTGCGGCACTGGCGCTCGGCATCGGTGCCGACACATTTCGCAGCCGGGCTGGCGATCTCGCCTACTACACGGGGCAGCATCTGCTGCTCGTCGGTTATTCGATGGCGCTCGCGATTCTCGTGGGCGTGCCGGCCGGGGTCATCCTCAGCCGGCCGAAATTCAGGCGGCATGCGGAACGCGCGATGCAGATTTTCAACGTCGGTAACACGATTCCCTCGCTGGCCGTGCTGGCCATCGCGCTCGGCGTTTTCGGCATCGGCAGCGTGCCGGCCATCGTCGCGCTGTTTCTCGCCTCGCTTCTGCCGATCACGCGCAATACCTACGAAGGCGTGAAGAACGTGCCCGCCGCGCTGCGCGAATCGGCGCGCGGCATCGGTATGACCGGCTGGCAGTCGCTCACGCGCGTCGAGTTGCCGAATGCGATGCCCATCATCATCGGCGGCGTGCGCACCGCGCTTGCAATCAACGTTGGAACCGCACCGCTCGCTTACCTGATCGGCGCCGATAGCCTGGGCTCGCTGATCTTCCCCGGCATCTACCTCGACAATCAACCCTTGCTGCTGATGGGCGCAGCGTTCACCGCCCTGATCGCGCTCGCGCTCGACATGCTCGTCGCGGCGGGCAATCGCCAGTGGCTCATTCGACATGGAGCCGTGGCATGATTTCCCGTTTGACGAAAGGCGGCATACGCCGTGTTCTGCATCTCGCAAGCGCCTGCATGATCGCGCTTCTCGTCGCGGCGCCGTGCGCTTCGGCATTTGCGTCGACCATCCGGCTCGGCGCGAAGAACTTCACCGAACAATACGTTCTCGCGGAAATCACATCGCAATACCTGCGCTCGCGCGGCTACACCGTCGAGGCGCACTCGGGTCTCGGCAGCACGCTGATGCGTAGCGCGCTGGAAAACGGACAGTTCGACGTGGTGTGGGATTACACCGGCACGGCGGCGCTCGTCTACGACAAGATCGAAGAAAAGCTCACACCGCAGCAGATGTACGAGCGCGTCAAGGCGCTCGACGAACCGCGCGGCCTGATCTGGCTCGACGCGTCGCCGGTCAACGATACCTATGCGCTCGGCTTGCCGGGCCGCGTTGCGCAACGCACGGGTATTCGCACGGTTTCGGAACTTGCCGCGTACATGGCGAAGCATCCGGAATCGAAGCACTTCGTCTTCGGCATGGATGCCGAGTTCGCGAATCGCCCGGACGGTCTGAAGCCGCTGCTCGCGGCCTACGGCATGCATTTCCGGCGCGCGCAGCTCAAGCAGATGGACCCCGGGCTCGTCTATACGGCGCTGCATAACGACCAGTTGACGATCGGGCTCGTGTACACGACCGACGGCCGCGTGAACGGCTTCGGCATTGTGCCGCTCGAAGACGATCTGCACTTCTTTCCGCCCTACAACGCTGTGCCGATCGTGCGCAAGGAAGTGCTGGAACGCAATCCGCAACTCGCGAAGCAGCTCAACGCACTCTCCGCGGTGCTGAACAACGACGTGCTGCAGAAGATGAACAAGGAGGTCGATCTGGACGGCAAACCCGTGCAGGACGTCGCCGCCGAGTTCCTGCGCACGCATACCTTACCGTGAAGGAGTCCGCATGAGCGTAATCGACTATCTGTTATCGAACTGGCAGGACCTGCTGCACCTCACGCTGCAACATATCAATCTCGTGGGCATTGCCGTCGGCTGCGCGATCGTCGCGGGCGTTCCGCTAGGCATCCTGATCAATCGTCACGCGTGGCTCGCCGGGCCGCTGCTCGGTCTCGCGACCGTGATTCTCACGCTGCCCTCGATCGCGCTGTTCGGGCTGATGATTCCGGTGTTCTCGCGCTTCGGGCAGGGCATCGGCGCGCTGCCTGCGATTACGGCCGTGTTTCTCTATTCGCTTCTGCCGATCATGCGCAATACGCACCTGGCGCTTGCCAGCGTGGACGCCGGCATCAAGGAAGCGGGCACGGGCATCGGCATGACGGCCTGGCAGCGGCTGCGGCTCGTCGATTTGCCGCTTTCGGTGCCGGTCATTCTGGCGGGTGTGCGCACGGCGGTCGTGATGAACATCGGCGTGATGACGATCGCCGCCGTCATCGGTGCGGGCGGCCTCGGCACGCTGATCGTGCGGGCCATCGGCCAGAGCAGCATGATGAAGCTCGTGGTAGGGGCGGTGCTCGTCAGCATTCTGGCCATTGTCGCCGACCTGATTCTGCAGGCGCTGCAACGCGCCTTGACACCGAAGGGAGTACAAAAAACATGATCGAACTCGACAAACTGACCAAGACGTTTCCGCGCAAGGATGGACAAACCGTACGCGCCGTCGACTCGGTGAGCCTTTCGGTGCCGGAAGGGGAAATCTGCGTGTTCCTCGGACCGTCGGGCTGTGGGAAAACGACCACGCTCAAGATGATCAACCGCCTGATCGAGCCGACTTCCGGGCGCGTGCTCATCAACGGCGAAGATACGGCGGGCCTCGACGAAGTGAGCCTGCGCCGGCGTATCGGCTACGTGATCCAGCAGATCGGCCTGTTTCCGAACATGACCATCGAGGAGAACATCACGGTCGTGCCGCGTTTGCTCGGATGGGACAAGCAGCGTTGCGCCGCGCGCGCGGCTGAACTGATGTCGATGGTGGCACTCGATCCGAAGCTATACCTGAAGCGCTATCCGCGCGAACTGTCCGGCGGCCAGCAACAGCGCATCGGCGTGATCCGCGCGCTCGCGGCCGATCCGCCGGTGCTGCTGATGGACGAACCGTTCGGCGCAGTCGATCCGATTAACCGCGAATCGATCCGCAACGAGTTCTTCCAGATGCAGCGCCAGCTCGGCAAGACGGTGATCATGGTGAGTCACGACATCGACGAGGCGATCCAGCTCGGCGACCGCATTGCCGTGTTCCGTCGCGGCCAGCTGATCCAGTACGACCACCCCGACACGCTGCTCGCGCGGCCTGCCGACGAGTTCGTCGCGCAGTTCGTGGGTCAGGACAGCACGCTCAAGCGCCTGCTGCTCGTGAAGGCCGGCGACGCCGCCACGCAGCCCGAGACCGCGCAGGCCGGCACGTCTCTGGCTCGGGCCTTTGCCACGATGGATGAAAGCGACACGCGCCACCTGACCGTGCTCGATGAAGCCGGGCGGGCGCTCGGATACGTGGCCCGCCGGGCGGCGCGTGGCGCCGAAGGTGTGTGCGGAGACCGGCTGAGCAACTTCCCCGCGACGGCGTCAATCGACGACAACCTGCGTATCGTGCTGTCGAAGATGTACCAGTTCGCCGCGTCGTGGTTGCCGGTGCTCGACAACGAGGGGAGCTACCTCGGCGAAATTACGCAGGACTCGATCGCCCAGTACCTCAGTTCGGGCCGCTCGCGCCAGGCGATGGCCGCCTGAGGGTCAGCGCGATTCGGTGCGCGCGGCATCGAATCGTTAGCACGCGTCCCGTTTTGCCAAACACGTCGCAAAACGGGACGCGTGCGATGCCGCGAGGCATCTTTCAGGAATGAACCGTACCAGCGGAGAACTGCGCATTCTGTTTGAGCAGTGCGGGAGCCAGGAAAGCGCCGATCGTGAGGCCCATGCTTTCGTGATGGCTCGCGTACCAGCCTTCTTCGTGCGTCAGGTTCATCGTGCCGATGCACACACCGTCGTAGGCAATGGGAATGTTCAGTATCGAGCCGAGGCCCATGCCGGCCATCACCGCGTGGTCGTCGAACGCTTCGCGAATGCCTTGCGAGGTGGCGGCGCGAAACGGCCTGAGATCCTGCAAGATCTGTTTTGCCCAGGCGGTGCCTTGCTTCTTCTTGCGGCCGCCAAGCGGATAAACGTCCGGCATGTTCGTGTAGACGCGTTCGACTTCGTGGTGTTGCGCGTCGTACGACATGATCGTCAACAGCCTGAAGCCTATCGTGCTCGCGGCTACCTCATGAACCGCGCGGAAAATTTCGTGCGGCTGATCTTTCAGGCGGATCGCCATCGCGAGACGTTCGAGGTCGGCAATGGTCAGTGCCTGCGTGTCGCGCAGCGCAGGCTCGGTCGGGTTGGCTTGCATCGTTTGCATGGAAGAGTCCGAAAAAGGGCGGTGCGTTCAGCTGTGCAGGCGGGAAGAAGACTTGAGCTGGCCCGCTGCGTCAGGCGCCGCTGCGAACTCGCTGGCCTCGATGTCTTCCAGCGAGCGGTTGCGCGTTTCGATGCCGAGGAAGAACACGACGCAAGCACCGATCAGCAGCACCGCCGTGGTCATCGCGAACACCCCGAGGAAGCCCGATAGCGGATAAACGAGGCCGACCAGAATCGGCGCGCTCACTGAGCCAATGCGGCCGAACGAGGACGACGATCCGGTGCCGGTCGTACGCACCGCGGTCGGAAACACTTCCGGGGTGTAGGCATAGACGCCGGCGAAAGCGCCGTTCATGAAGAACGACAGCGCGATGCCCGCGGCCATGATCTCGAGGCCGGAGTGAGAGAACGCGAGCGTGATCGCCGCAATTCCGCCAAGCAGCATGTAAGACGCGACCACGCCTTTGCGGCCGATCTTTTCATTGAGCCATGCAGCGGAGAAATAGCCGGGAATCTGCGCGCCGTAAATCGCAATCGAATAGCCGAAGCTCTTCGTGATCGTGAGTCCTTCCTTGACGAGCAGGCTCGGAATCCACGAGAAGAACGAGTAATACGCGAAGGCCACCGAGAACCACATGAGCCAGCTCACGGCGGTAGTGCGCGCGAGCCGCGGCGACCACAGCGCGAGCACGTTGTGCAACGCGCCACCGCTTGCGGGCGCGGCCGTGGGCAGCGGGGCCGCGGTGCTTGCCGCGCTCACGGGGGCGAGCGTAATGCCTTTGCCGACGAACCATGCTTCGATTGCGCTGACGATGTCGTTTGCCTCGGTCGCGCGGCCCTGGCTTTCGAGCCAGCGCGGCGATTCGGGCAGCGTTCTGCGCCACCACAGCAGCATGACGACGGGCAGTGCGGTGATGACCGCGAGATAACGCCAGCCGTCGGCGAAGTTGCGCACCACGGCGAAACCGAGAATCGAAGAGCTCAGGTAGCCGAACGACATGAAGCCGACCAGCGCGCCGCAGAACATGCCGCGATAGCGCCGCGGCACGAATTCGGCGAGGAACGGTGCGATGACGACGGTCTCCGCACCCGAGCCGAAACCGGCGACCACGCGTAATGCAAAGAACGTGTGCCAGTCCTGTGCGGTGGCACTCGCGAGCGACGCGACGCAGTAGATCGCGAGCGCGCTCATCATGATGCGGCGGCGGCCGATCACGTCGGCAAGCACGCCCGAGAGGAACGCGCCGAAGAAGTAGCCGATATAGGTGCTACTCGCGACGAGGCCGGTTTGGGCGCTCGTCAATTGCCAGAGCTTGCTCACGACCGGCAGCAGGAAGGCGAGTGACGACGAATCGAGGCCGTCGAACATGTATCCCAGTCCGCCGATCAGCAGCAGTCTGCGATGAAAATTCGATATCGGCAGTCTTTCAAGACGGGCGGCGACGGCGGACACGGCAACTTCTCCTGATGATGCTGATGAAAATGGCGCGGCGAGCGCCGCGCGTTCTGTACTTCGGGCTGCTTATCGCCCGATTGCGTAGGCTTGCATCTGACGCGGCGTGGCGGCGCCTCGCAGCAAACCGTTTCTGATGCTGACCGCGCACACGCGGCCCAGCGCCCACGGTTCCGCGACGGTCAGGTCGTGACCGCGCGCGCGCAACTCGGCGAGCGTGCTTTCCGGGAAGCGCGACTCGGCGGACATCTTGCCGAGCTGCATCGCACGCGGATAGAACGAGCCGGGGAAGTGCGCGGTCTGGAACGACGGCGCATCGACGGCGGCCTGGAAGTTCATGCCGCCATGCACGTGCTTGAGGAATAGCTGCAGCGACCATTGATCCTGCTGATCGCCGCCCGGCGTGCCGAAGGCCGCGTAGGGCTTGCCGTCGCGCGTGACGAGCGTGGGCGACAGCGTGGTGCGCGGACGGCGGCCCGGACCGAGCGACGAAGGCAGGCCCTCTTCCATCCAGAACATCTGCGCGCGCGTCGTGACGTTGAAGCCGAGGCCGGGCACTGCCGGCGACGCCTGCAGCCAGCCGCCGGACGGCGTGGCCGAAACCATGTTGCCCCAGCGGTCGACGACGTCGAGATGCACCGTATCGCCGCGCAGTTCAGGCAGCGGCGCGAACGTCGGTTCGCCCTGGCCGAAGCCGCCCGCCTGTTCGCGGCCGGCATTCGCGATGATGCGCGCAGCGCGCTGTTCGCTGTCGCCGAGTTGCCCTGGGCGGAATTCGAACGACGCGCGGCGCGGATCGACGAGCTTGCGGCGCTCGTCGTTGTAGGCGTCGCTGAGCAGCACGTCCATCGGCACATGCGAAAACGCGGGGTCGCCGTAGAACACGTCGCGATCGGCAAATGCGAGCTTCGAACACTCGATGACCGTATGAACGAAGTCCGGCCCGAGCGGGTCCATCGCGCCGAGATCGAAACCCTTGAGCAGCGCGAGCTGCTGCAGGAACATCGGCCCCTGGCCCCACGGTCCGGTCTTGTGAACGCGCAGGCCCGCGTAGTCGTACGAGACCGGGTCTTCGTAGGTGGGCTCCCAACGCGCCATATCGCCTGCATCGAGCAGGCCGTAATTGCGCTGGCCCGAGGTGTCGAGCACGGCCGTCGAACGGAAATACTGGTCGATCGCATCGGCGACGAAGCCGCGATAGAACACGTCGCGCGCGCGTTCGCATTGTTCGGCGCGGTCGCTGCGCGTATTCGCTTCGCGCAGGATGCGCTTGTAGGTCTCTGCGATCGCGGGATTGGCGAACAGATGGTTGGGCGTCGGCACTTCGCCGTTGCGCAGCCACTGCTCGGCCGAGGTGGTCCATTCGGTGCGGAAGAAGTCCTTGATCGCAAGGATCGACGCCGCCATGCGCGGCAGCACCGGATAGCCGTTTTCCGCGTAACCGATCGCGTAGCTCAGCACGTCTTCGAGCGGCAACTGGCCGTAATCGCGCAGCATGGCCATCCATGCGCCGAACGCGCCCGGCACCACGGCGGGCAGCAGACCCGTGCCCGGCACGACGTCGAGCCCCAGGTTGCGCATCCGTTCGATGGTCATGCGCTCGGGCGTTACGCCCTGGCCGCACAGTACGCGCACCCGGTCTTCGCGCGCGCTATAGAACACGACCGGCAGTTCGCCGCCCGGACCATTCAGATGCGGCTCGACGATCTGCAGCACGAAGCCGGCTGCCGCGGCGGCATCGAACGCATTGCCGCCTTTTTCGAGGGTGGCCATTGCCGAGGCGCTCGCGAGCCAATGTGTCGAGGACACCATACCGAAGGTGCCGATCAGTTCCGGACGGGTTGTAAACGACATGCGCGACTCCTTTGCGACAGCGGGACCAATGATAGAACCAATTATGAATGGTTCCATTGTAAAAGATAGAAGAGTAAGGCTAATGCAACCCGGTTGCACCCGGTGTTAACCCGATATACACGGCCAGTATAGCGGATAAAAAATACCCTGAAGGACGGCGTGCGGTCTCGCCGGGATTCTGATATCGTTTAAACCAATTAATATTGGTTCGGAAAAAATGGAAAAGCCAGTACTGGATGCGTTGCTCGACTACATTGCCCAGCATCGCCTGAAGGATGGCGATGCGCTGCCGCCCGAACGGACGCTTGCGGAAGAACTGGGCGTGAGCCGCCGCGAGTTGCGCTCGGCGCTGGCGTCGATGGAAGCCTCGGGCCGCGTGTGGCGTGGCGTCGGCCGTGGCACTTATCTCGGCGCCCGGCCGCTAAAGTTCGCGCCTACGCTGCGGGGGCTGCGCGTCGGCACCAGTCCGGCGGACATCGCCGAAATGCGCCTGCTGTTCGAACCGGCGCTTGTCGCACTGGCGGCGACGAAGGCGAGCGGTGACGATCTGCAGGAGCTGGAAAAGTGCGCGCGTAAAAATGCTGCCGCGAAAACCGACGACGAATGGCAGCAATGGGATCACCGCTTTCATCTGCTGATTGGCCTGGCTACGCGAAATCCCGCGCTGATTGCGTTGATGGAAGTCATCAACGGTATGCGTGTGAAACCGGAGGTCCGCGAAAAAACGGCCGCGCAGGAGACGCGGCAGTATTTCGCGCAGCAGCACCAGGAGATCGTCAATGCGCTGAAAGCACGCGACGCGGAAGCGGCGGCGCGCTACATGCGCGAGCATTTGCTGAGTGTTCAGTGGCGCGCGTCGGCGAAGGTGGATGAAGTCGTGGCGCGGCAGATTTGAAGAATGCGTTTTTCCGGCTTTTTTTCTACTGCGCCAGTTTTCTGTTCAACCGGCGCATGCCGTTGAACACCGCATCGGCGACGTCCATCGGAAAGTCGTCGGGCAGTTGCGACGATACTTCATCGATGACCGTATCGGTTCGCGCGGTCAGTTCGTCGATCATCGTTTCGACGGCCGCGGCGGAAAAACCGGTGCGTTGTCCTTCGGCAATCCAGTGTCTTCGCTGGATCTGATTGAGCAGGTAGTGGACGTTTTTGCCGCGAACGGCCATCGCGAGTTTCACTCTTTGCACGGCTAGATGGCTCGGCCCCGAACCGATGATCGGATGCGCGGAGAGCACGTCGTAAAGCGGCGTCGATTCGTAACGATTGCCCGCGAGATGCGCGATGCTGAAGTTCTTCGCATGGCCATCGGTGGCGGCGAGTAGCCAGAAAATCATCTGCGTCGTGAAAAAGTTGCGCCGGTCCGTTGCGGCGCGAGACGAGCCGGCGAGTACTTCCATGATGGTCTCGATACCCGGGCCGCCATCGGATTCGTATTTATGAAGCGCCGATGTGCCGGTTGCCTGGCACATGTCTTCTTGCGGCAGCCGCACGATCCACGTTGCGTCGCTCGATGGTCTGCGATCGAACCGCTCGACGATCAATGCTTTCTCTTCGTCGAAGCGCGCGATTTCGCAGTGAGCAACGGGCAGGCCGTAAGCGGCGACGATGTGCGAACAGAGCCATTCGTTTTCGACCGACGTGCGCATGTCGGCGCGCATGTTGCCGACGAGCCCGAGCGGCAGCTTGAAGATATGCGTGGTCGGCGTGCTGCCTTCGGGCAGCAGCCAGCGATTGCGATGACGAAGCAGCGCGGTTTTCTCCTGCGCCCCGGCGATCGACAGGCGCAGGTCTTCGAGCGGATCGTGCTGGCCGAGCGGTGCCGCCGAGGTCGTGCCGCGCAGCAGGGCGGCGACGTCGCTTTCTCCAAGCGCGCGTCCCTCGATGCTCGTGAGGTCGGTGGGCGCTTCGTCGGGCGGCAGCATCTGCAGCGCGCCGACGCAGTCGCGGCCGAGAGCGGCAAGCAATGGAAACGGCGCGGTGCTGCCGGTCCGGTAACGCGTGGCGATGCGGCGCCGGATCGGTTCGCTGTCGGGCAGCAGATTGTCGAAATAGTCCGCGACGATCTGGCCGCGATATGGCTGATTGCCTGGTGTAAAAGGCAGTGACAGCGAGAGCGGGCGCCCTTGCGGATCGTCGATCCATTCGTCGAGATACGTCAAACGCTCGCCGTTGCGTGTCGTTTCCCAATAGCCGACCTGCAAGCCGTTCATCCACAGATTCAGGCGGCTTTGTGTGTTGCGTGCCATGCTCACCATTCCTCGCGTTTTTTGCCGGTGCTTGCGGATTTCGCGGCGGCGCGCGTCGGTTCGGACGCGCTATTGCCGCGCGCGGCGCGGCGCGTGGTCGTGCTGGCGGGCGGCTTCTTCGCGGCGGTTCGCGGGCGAGCGGACTTCGCCGCCGATGTTGGCTGTTTGCGCGGCGTTGCGGTGGTGCGCTTTTCGCCGATGCCTGCCGTGGTAGTGGTTTTGCCGCCGACGCGCCGGGTGGGCGCACGGCTGGTTGATGGCGGCGCGACACTTGCCTCGGCGGCTTCGCCTGGCGCCGCGCCGGTCTGCACGAGTTTCAGATCGACCTGCAATATCCGCAAGACCTTGAACAGACGTTCGACGCTGACGGCGGCCGGATTCGCTTCGAGTTGCGCGTAAGTCTGCTGCGTGACGCCGAGGCGGCTGGCCATCGCGGCCTGGGTGAGTGCGGCGGCTTTCCTGAAGCCTTGCAGGATCGGTCTCAACTGGCTCAGCGTCTTGATGGGGTAGTCCACGACAGGTCTCCGGCCGGCTTCGGCGTGACAACAGGCCAAAGCCTGTAAATGACTCGTACAGTCTATACCCTGTATTTTTCAAATACAAGCTAAAGACTGTTAATGCCGAAGATATGGCCGTTCGGATCGGCGTGACGCGGATAGAACATTTAACGCAACTAACGGTCAACAGCTTCAACCCCTTCTTTCGCTGCTTCGCAGCCATTCCAGACTATTGCCATCAGGTCGCGATCGAGCGTAACTGAACCGATCGAATTTGAATAATTGAAACGTCAATCGCTCTTTATTGATTAATGTAAAAACATTGAAAATTGAGAGGAAAAATAGAAGATCATATTTCACAAAAAAGTGACGAAACTCATATGTAATGCTTCCGGCATATAAAAGATTCGTTCAATAAAGCGATGAGTGTTTACGCGCATTGCATTCCTTTACCCGTTATTCGATCGTCAATTTATTCAATAGCATTGTTGCGCGAAGGGCACGACAGCAGGCTTGGAAATTACAGAAAACTCTGTAGACTCTATGGCGTGCCTGAGGCGCACGCGCGTTAGCAAACCATTTGAATTCGTCGAGAGAATTTCAGGTCTCGCAATAGCTATTTCTCTATTGAACCTGATTCGATGAACCATGCCGACCCGGTGAACCTGAAAAGGAGATTCGACGAGAACGAGACCGATCATTCTTCCAAATAACTCGATCGATGCCGCGGATATTTCGGCGGCAGGCCGCTGGAGAACATTATTTCCATGGAGTATGTAATGGCAATCAAACCACAATGGCGAACGCTGTTATCTCTGACTTTCCTGTCGCTGGCCGTGATGAGCAACGTCGCGCGCGCGGACAACATTCCAATTGTCACGGGTCAGCAATGGATGGAGTCGTCGCCGGAAGCGAAGAAAGCCTATCTCGTCGGGATTGCCAATCTGATCGAAGTCGAGCGCGCCTATGCCGGCAATGCGGCGAACGCCAGCGACATCGCGCAGCGCTTTGGTAAAGGCATGCAGGGGCAGACGCTCGACAGCGTGCGCGTGGGGCTCGACAACTATTACGCATCCAATCCGACGATGATCCAGCACCCGGTGATCGAGACCCTCTGGTTCCAGATGGTCGTGCCCGGGCTGAAGAAAAACCAATAAGGAGAACGATCATGAAACGACTTGGATGGATCGCGAGCATCGGAACGCTGGTTGCGATGATCGGCTGCACGGACATGAGCCCGCAGGCGCAGGGAACGATGAGCGGCGCCGCGCTCGGCGCCGGCGCGGGAGCGGGGATTGCGGCGATCTCGGGCGGCGATGCCTGGACCGGCGCGATCATCGGCGGTGCGGCGGGCGGTGTGGCCGGCAATATGCGCGGCCGCTAATGGAACGATGAGCAGGGGTGTACGGGACGCGGCATGTATCGCGTCCCGTACTTTATTCATGAACCGGATGGCTTGATCCGATTGAGCGAGTCATCGGGCGAGTCGATCTTTTCCATGCCGCTGAAAGGTGTTCGTTGCATCGGCTCCTTCACAACTTCCCCACGACGTCCCCACGACCTCCCCACGATGAGTGCGGGAATTCCGTGCAGTTTTCCTCGCGTCGAATTCCGGATAGCGCAGCGCGTCGATCTGATCGGCCTGTTTCATTCGCGCTTGCGGCATCGCCGCGCACCTCAGGTCGTTATGCTAATCATCCGGCAGTGCCTGCCGTGCAACGGCCATAGAGTTTGAACGGATGATTAAAAGACCTTAGGATATCCAGACCGGAACGCCGTCGACACGACGGTCTCAGCGTCCGACGCGGACAGCAGTCTGCGTTGCGGTGCAACCTTCATCAAGAGAACACGAATGCTACGCACGTCGCTGAAGGTCATCAAGATAAGTGCATGGGTTGTGATTCTGTCGGCCGTACTCGCACTCGGTCTGCGCGCATGGTACTCGCAGCGCGGTCCGGCGCTGTCGGTCTGGCATACCTATGTGCCGCGCGAAATGACCGCGGAAGAGATGGACACCGGCGACTGGAACGCCTATATGAAAGCGGAAGCGCGCATTTTCGAGGACGTGCGCGTCAATGTCGTCGAAAAGCTGAAGCCGTCCGAGCGCGTTGCGGCGAACCGGTATTACGAGGGCTCGCCGATCTTTCCGCCGCATTTTGCCTACGACTGGAATCACTCGTACATACTCGAACCGTCGGGGCCGCCCGTTGGCGCGGTGGTGTTGCTGCATGGCATGACGGATTCGCCGTACAGCTTGCGGCATATCGCACGCAACTATCGTGATCGCGGTTTTGTCGCGATCGGCATCCGCTTGCCGGGGCACGGCACCGTGCCGGCCGGGTTGACCGACGTTCACTGGCAGCAATGGGCCGCGGCCACCCGGCTTGCAGTGCGCGAAGCGCGCCGGCGTATCGGCCCGGACAAGCCGCTCGAACTGGTCGGCTTCTCGAATGGCGGCGCGCTGGCGCTGCAATATGCACTGGATGCGATCGAGAACCCGGCGCTTACGCGTCCGACTCGCGTCATTCTGATTTCACCGATGATCGGCGTGACGCGTTATGCGCGCTTTGCCGGTCTCGCGGGACTGCCGGCGATATTGCCGGCATTCGAGCGCGCCGCATGGCTTGGCATCGTGCCGGAGTTCAATCCGTTCAAGTACAACTCGTTCCCGGTGAATGGCGCGCGGCAGTCGTATCTGCTCACGAGCGTCATTCAGGAGCAGATTGCGAGGCTCGAGCGCGAGAACCGGCTCGCTACGTTGCCGCCGATTCTCACGTTCCAGTCGGTGACCGATTTCACGGTCAGCACGCCCGCGGTGATGTCGTTGCTCTATGACAAGCTTCCCGAGAACGGCAGCGAGGTCGTCCTGTTCGACGTCAATCGCAGCGTGCGTTTCAGGACTTTCCTGCGCGTCGCGTCTTATACGGCGCTGTCGCGGCTGCTGCGCATTGGTCCGCAGAACTATCGCACGACGGTCATCGCCAATGCGTCGCCGGACTCGGCACATATGATCGAGCGCAGCGTCTATGCGGGCGAAGTGCAAACGCGCGTGCAGCCTTTGGACATCGATTATCCTCAGGACATCTTCTCGTTGTCGCACGTCGCGATTCCGTTCCCGATCACCGATGCGTTGTACGGCATTGCGCCGGACGACTCGGAAAACTTCAACGAGAACCTCGGCACACTCGCGCCACGTGGTGAACGCGGCACCTTGATTCTGACGCTCGACTCGATGTTTCGCATCGCGTCGAATCCGTTCTTCCCGTATCTGCTGCAACGTATCGACGAAGGCATCGGCAGGTTGCCGCCGGCGGTCGTCAAATCGCCGCCGCGTACACATGAAACCGCAGCGGGGCAGCCCGAAGATGCTGAGGAAGAACTCAATGCGCTCGAGCAGGCCGGTTCCGGCGAGCCAGAGCCTTGAGCCTTGAAGTGCGGGCGTTTTGAATCGGGCCGGCGGTGAGCGTCGCCAGGTATGATGTGCGTTCCGTGACTTTCGCGTACTCGCCCCGCGCCACACCATGACGTCCAGGCCACCTGTTCCGCCCCGCATGTCCGATGTTGCCCGGCGCGCGGGCGTTTCGAAGATGACCGTCTCGCGTGTGCTCGCGGGACGCAGCGTGTCGCAGACGACTCGCGAGCGGGTCATGAAGGTCATCGACGAACTTGGCTACGTCGCCGATGCGGCGGCGGGCGCGTTGTCGTCGGGACGCTCGGAGTTCGTCGCGGTGCTGGTGCCGTCGCTGTCGAGCTCGAACTTCTCGGACACGGTGCGCGGGCTCAATGCCGCGTTGAGCCCGCACGGTTTGCAGCTCCTGCTCGGCGACACCGACTACCGTCTCGACCAGGAAGAACTGCTCGTGCGTTCGATGCTGCGTCATCAGCCGCGCTGCGTCGCGCTGACGGGCAGCCGGCATACCGAGGCGACGCGCATGCTGTTGCAGCGCGCCGGCATCCCGGTTGTCGAGATGTGGGACTTGCCGGCCGATCCGATCGATACGGCCGTCGGCTTTTCGAACTCGGCGGCGGCGCGCGCAATGCTCCGGCATCTGCATGAACGCGGGTATCGGCGCATCGGTTTTATCGCGGGCGAGAGCGAACGCGACCGACGCGGCCTTGACCGGATGCGCGGTTACGTCGCCGAAATGAAGGCGCTCGGGCTCGGCGCGCCGCGCGTGATCCGGCTCGGCGATTCGCCGATCACCATGAGTCATGGCGCGCCGGCGCTCGGTGCCTTGCTCGAAACGTGGCCCGATACCGAGGCCGTGATGTGCGTGAGCGACATGTCGGCGTTCGGCGCAATCATGGAGTGCCATCGCCGCGGGCTGTCGGTGCCGGACGATATCGCCATCGCCGGTTTCGGCAACTTCGAGGTGTCGTGGTGCTGCCAGCCGACGATGACGACCGTGTCGGTGGACGCATACGGAATCGGCTTGCGGGCGGGCGAGACATTGCTCGCCGCGCTGGCCGATCGCGAGGCCGGGCGCGAGCCGCATAGGAAAGCGGTAAAGATCGACTTCACGGTGATTCCGCGTGAAAGCGCCTGAAAATACCTGAGCCGGTACGCAGGCCGCAGGCGTAGCGGCGCCGTACGGCATCGCCGGGGCTCCTGAATCACGAGGCGCTTTGCAGGGCCACATAAGCAGCCAGGGATATCCCTTGGTTGTTCGGATGCCACGCCACGCGTAACATCGACGAACCTATATGTTACCGGTAACTATACACGCCCAGGTAACCCTCAGGACAGAGAGAAGCATCATGTCAGCATCCAACCCACGCCGGCTGCGCAGCCAGGAATGGTTCGACGATCCCGCGCACGCGGATATGACGGCGCTGTACGTCGAGCGTTTCATGAACTACGGTCTGACGCGCGAAGAACTGCAATCGGGCCGGCCGATCATCGGCATCGCGCAGACGGGCAGTGACCTCGCGCCGTGCAACCGGCATCACATCGAGCTCACGGCACGCACGAAGGCCGGCATTCGCGACGCGGGCGGCATTCCGATGGAATTTCCGGTACATCCGCTCGCCGAGCAGAGCCGTCGGCCGACCGCCGCGCTCGACCGCAATCTCGCGTATCTGGGCCTCGTCGAAATCCTGCATGGTTTCCCGCTCGACGGCGTGGTGCTGACCACCGGCTGCGACAAGACCACGCCCGCCTGCCTGATGGCGGCGGCCACCGTCGACATGCCGGCGATCGTGCTGTCCGGCGGCCCGATGCTCGATGGCTGGCACGACGGCAAGCGCATCGGGTCGGGCACCGTGATCTGGCATGCGCGCAATCTGCTCGCGGCCGGCGAGATCGACTACGAAGGCTTCATGGAGTTGACCACGGCGTCCTCGCCGTCGATCGGCCATTGCAACACGATGGGCACGGCCTTGTCGATGAACAGCCTTGCCGAAGCGCTCGGCATGTCGCTGCCCGGCTGCGCGAGCATTCCGGCCGCGTACCGCGAGCGCGGCCAGATGGCCTACGTGACCGGCAAGCGCATTGTCGATCTGGTGCGCGAGGATGTGCGGCCGTCGCGGATCATGACGAAGCAAGCCTTTGAAAACGCGATCGTGGTCGCGTCGGCGCTCGGTGCGTCGACCAACTGTCCGCCGCACCTGATCGCGATCGCGCGGCACATGGGCGTCGAACTGAGTCTCGACGACTGGCAGCGAGTCGGTGAACAGGTGCCGCTGATCGTCAACTGCATGCCCGCTGGCGAATATCTCGGCGAGAGCTTCCATCGCGCCGGCGGCGTGCCGGCCGTGATGCGCGAGCTTGCGAAGGGCGGCCTCGTGCACGAGCAATGCCTGACCGTGTCGGGCCGCACGATGGGCGAGATCGCAGCGGCCGCGCCCACGCCGGATCGCGAGGTCATCAGGACGACGGACGATCCGCTCAAGCACGGCGCGGGCTTCATGGTGCTGTCGGGCAACTTCTTCGACAGCGCGATCATGAAGATGTCGGTGGTCGGCGAGGCGTTCCGCAAGACCTACCTGAGCGAGCCCGGCGCGGAAAACAGCTTCGAGGCACGCGCGATCGTGTTCGACGGTCCCGAGGACTATCACGCGCGCATCAACGATCCGTCGCTCGCGATCGACGAGCGTTGCATTCTCGTGATTCGCGGTGCGGGCACGGTCGGCTATCCGGGCAGCGCCGAGGTCGTCAACATGGCACCGCCGGCGGCGCTCGTGCGCGAGGGCATCACTTCGCTGCCGACGCTCGGCGACGGACGTCAGAGCGGCACGTCCGCGAGTCCGTCGATTCTGAACATGTCGCCGGAAGCGGCGGTGGGCGGCGGCCTCGCGTTGCTGCGCACGAACGACCGCATTCATGTCGATCTGAATTCGCGCCGCGTCGACGTGCTGGTCGACGAAGCAGAACTCGCGCGACGCCGCGAAACCATGCAGTTCGAGATTCCGCCCGCGCAGACGCCGTGGCAGGAGTTGTATCGCAAGACGGTCGGCCAGCTTTCGACCGGCGGCTGTCTCGAACCGGCAACGCTCTATCTGAAGGTGATTGCCGAGCGTGGCAATCCGCGGCATTCGCATTGACATGCAGGTGACAAGACCGGGCTTCGCAGGCGATGCGACGCCCGGCCTTGCCCGTTCCCCACTTATCCGAAAGAGCCCGTTCCATGTCCGCAACGTCCCCTTCCCGCTTTCTTCCTGGCGACCTGAACGACGCGTTGCTCGTCGGCCGCGTGTGGCGCAAGACCGAACAGCACGAAGGACCCTGCGTGGTCGTCGTGCGCGGCGGCGAGGTGTTCGACATCACCGCGGCGGTGCCGACCACCGCGGATCTGTTCGAGCGCGACGATGCCGCGCAGTTTACGCGCAGCACGCCGGGCATATCGCTCGGGCCGGTCGCGCAGCTGATCGAGGCGAATCTGGCTGGCGCCGGCGTGCCGGCCGTGCGTTTGCTCGCGCCGTGCGACGTGCAGGCGATCAAGGCCTGCGGCGTCACGTTCGCGGTCAGCCTGATCGAGCGTGTGATCGAGGAACAGGCGGGCGGCGATCCGGCGAGGGCAACGGAAGTGCGCGAGACGATCGCGCAGACGATCGGCACGGACCTGTCGAAGATCAGGCCAGGCTCGGAAGCCGCGATGAAGCTGAAGGCCGAACTCGAACGGCGCAATGCGTGGTCGCAATACATGGAAGTCGGAATTGGTCCGGATGCCGAAGTATTTTCCAAGTCGCAGCCGATGTCGGCGGTTGGCTTCGGCGCGGACGTCGGCCTGCTCGCCGCGTCGGTGTGGAACAACCCGGAACCGGAGATCGTGCTCGCGGTGAATAGCCGCGGCGGCATCGTCGGCGCGGCACTCGGCAACGACGTGAACCTGCGCGACATCGAGGGCCGCTCGGCGCTGCTGCTCGGCAAGTGCAAGGACAACAACGGCTCGTGCGCGATCGGCCCGTTCGTGCGTCTGTTCGACGACACGTTCTCGCTCGACTCGGTGCGCAGCGCGAGCGTGTCGCTGCGTGTCGAAGGCGCCGACGACGACTTCGTGCTCGACGGCGTAAGCCATATGAGCGAGATCAGCCGCGACCCGGCCGACCTCGTCGCGCAAACCTGCGGCCGCCATCACCAGTATCCGGACGGTTTTATGCTGTTCCTCGGCACGATGTTCTCGCCGATCAAGGACCGCGACGCGCCCGGCGGCGGCTTCACGCATCACCTCGGTGATCGCGTGACGATCTCGACGCCGCAACTCGGCGCGCTGATCAACACCGTGCGCCTCTCGACGGAAATCGAACCGTGGACGTTCGGCGTGCGGGCGCTGTATCGCAATCTCGCGGTCCGTGGTCTGCTGGGTGCCGCGTGACGCCGTTGTCGCGAGTTTGAATATCGACGGCGCGAGCCCTTCGCGCCATGAACCCTCGTCGCGGTGCGGCGAGGGACTGCCAGCCTGTCGCCAGACTCACCCGTGCAATCAGCGCCGGTGACGGCCGATGGCGAATCATGACGGCACTCGCCGTCGCTCGCTGTTTCCGCCTGTCTGCAATGTCGAATGCGCCTGTCTGTGCAGACAGGTCGCCGACATCGACCAGGGCGTGGTGCAGATCACGCATACAGCCGATGCGCCCGCATCGAACCTGCCCGCCGGCGCGGTAGCTGTCGTCAACGGCGTGCCGGTGGCGCGCAGCGAACTCGACGACGCCGTGCGGACGGTCACGGCAAAGACCGGGCAGCCCGACACACCGCAATTGCGCCAGCTGCTCGGCAGCGGGCTGGTGGCGCGCGAGGTGCTGCGGCAGAACGCGGAGAAGGCCCACTACGATCAGAAGCCGGAAGTGCGGCAGGCGCCGGCGGCGGCGAAGGTCAGCACCGAGATCCAGTTGTATCTGAAGGACAGCATTCACCCCGAGGCGGTCACGGACGCTCAGGTGAGGGCGCGTTACGACGCCATCGTCGCTTCGCTCGGCAAGGACGAGTTCAAGCCGCGCATCATCACCGTGGGCGACGATGCGACCGCGAAAAAGGTCGTCGATAAATTGAAGGCGGGCCAGCCATTCGAGGCCCTGGCGAAAGAGTACAGCGTGGCGCCGAGCAAGGAGAGCGGCGGCGAGATGCCGTGGGTCAGTTTCCCGGTGCCGGTGACCGAGGGCAGGACGCAGGGTTTGCCGGTGGCGCTTGCGCAGACCATCGCGCAGTTGCCGGTGGGCGGAATGACGCCGCAGCCGTTCCAGGTGGGCAATGTCTGGACGATCGTCAAGCTCGACGCGAAGCGCCCGACACAGGTTCCGGCGTTCGACCAGGCGCAGGGGATGCTGCGTCAGCAGTTGGAGACGCTCGCGCTGCAGAAGGCCGCCACCGACTTCACCGCTGCGCAGATCAAGGGCGCCAGCATCCAGCCGTGACAGGACGCAGCCATA
Organism: Paraburkholderia sp. Ac-20342; assembly: GCF_017104985.1. Lineage (NCBI taxonomy): Bacteria > Pseudomonadati > Pseudomonadota > Betaproteobacteria > Burkholderiales > Burkholderiaceae > Paraburkholderia > Paraburkholderia sp. Ac-20342. The sequence goes on from NZ_JAAGPQ010000059.1 coordinate 29,499, forward strand.
CAGGGTGCTGCTAATGAGGCGTGCGAGGCATGCGGGTTCAAGGCCGCCCTGAAACGGAACTGGCCCGCCATCGCATTCAACCGCGATGGCGGGCCAGCAGGGGAAACGGTCGAAGCACTAACGGCAGAGCGCTCCGACAGGTACGGCTACAGCCATTCTTCTTTCCGGCTACCGGACAGATTACTGATGGCTTACTGGGCTGCGTGGCCTTGCTGCGACGAACCGCTGTTCACACCGCCAACTGCGCTGTTTTGCGCGGCAACGCGAGCTTCGGCAGCCTGGATGTTGCCCGGATATTCATTCGGGTTCGACAGTGCCGGGTTGTAACCTGCCTTTTCGATCTGGATCAGCTCTTCGCGGACTTGTGCGCGGGTCACGGGCTGGTTCGATTGAGCGAAAACAGCGACCGGAGCAGCAAGAGTAGCGGCGATAACCACAGCTTGAATGAGCGATTTCATGACCTACCTCCAAATTTATCTTGTTCGGCTGCGAACTGGTTTGTCTGCAGCGATGAAGGCAGTTTAGGGGAACGGAACACTAGGGTAAATACCTAATTCACAAACTCACTGTTTCGAAAACTGGAATAATTTTGAGATAGCTAGGCCTGCAACCGTCAATCTTCGAAGCAACAAACAGGCGATAAGCGGGGTTGCGATCGTCACGTGATGACGGCATGAAGATCACGAGCGCGGCGTGGCCATACCTCCCGACTACGTCCGGGCCCCGGTCAGCCCCGTGCTCGCGAAATAGATCACGAGAAAATAGAGCAGCACGTAAAGCGCGTAAGTCTGTCCGTTACCGGTATAGATGCGGCGTATCCGGGCCGCCGCGGCGAGCGCGAAATGTGCCGCGCCGCGCCAGAACATCTGCGCGAACGGCGGCACCGTGCGGCCCAGCAGCGGCCGATAGAAGTGGTAGAAATCGGGCGCATTGCGCGCGTTGCCGCGCCGGTTGCGATAGAACAGCACGCCGAGTCCGAGCACGATCGCGGACACGATCAGCACGACGATCACGACCGGCGTCGGGTTCCAGAATCCGTAGATGCTTTCGAGCGACATGCCGCCCCACACGAGCGTCGCCGCGAACCGCGGGTCGATTGCGGCGGAGACCGGCTCGATCAGCAGCTTCGGAAAGGACGACAGAACGACAATGCCGACCACCAGCAGGAACTGCGGCACGAGCAGCATGACCGGCGCCTCGCGGACCGCGGGCCGTTGCGGCGAACGCGCACCGAGAAAGATGCCGTTGAGCAGGCGCAGCATGTAGAGAAAGCCGGCGCACGTGACGATCAGTCCGCACACGGCGAGCCCGTACCAGCCCTTGTCGGTCATCGCGCTCAGCAGCAGCCATTTGCCGCCGAAGCCCATCAGCGGCGGCAGGCCCGACATCGACACGAGCGCGATCACGACCATCGCGAACGTGAGCGGCATCTCGCGCGCGAGGCCGCCGATGTCGGCGAAGTTGTGGGTGCCGGTGCGCAGGATCACGCCCGCGAGCGCGAGGAACAGGATGCCTTTCACGAGCATGTGATTGGCGACCAGATACAGCGCCGTGACCCAGCCGAGGTGGCTCATCAGGCCGATCGCGGTGACGATATAGCCGATCTGGCTCATGCTCGAGAACGCGAGCAGACGCTTGAAGTCGTTCTGCCGCAACGCCATCAGCGCACCCGCAAGCGTGGTGAGCATGCCGATCCATGTCATCACGTGCGCGAGTTCGAGGCCGACCTCGGAGCGTATCGTCAGATAGGTGCCGATCAGCAGGCCGAACATCGCGAGCTTGCTGACCACGGCCGAGAGCATCGCGGTCACGTCGTCTTCCGCTTCGGTGTAGGCGCCCGGCAACCAGACGTGTACGCCGATCGCGCCGGCCTTGATCAGGAAGCCGGTCGCGAGCAGTACGAACGCGCGGTTCGCTTCCGGTCCCGCGTGGATCAGCGCGGACAGTTCGATGCTGCCGTCGATGGCGGCGACGTCGGCGAAACCCGCAAGCAGGAAAAACGCCGACAGCAGCGAAAACAGCAGGAAGGTCAGCACATGCGGACCCGCGCGCCGGCACTTCGCGATCAGGAAGCACGACGACAGCGTCACGATCTCCCAGCTATAGAAGAATTCGAGCGTCGTCGACGAACGCAGCAGCGCCGGAATCGACAGCAGCAGAACGATCAGCATCGGATAGAAACCCGCGCGCACGTCGTCGCGATAGAGGCTCGCCGCGGCGATCACGAAGCTGCCGGCGAGCAGCAGCCACGCGAACAGCCCCGCGATGCCGCGCGTGCCCTCGGCGAGCAGGCTGCCGATCAGCGCGACGGCGATCAGCGCGAGCACGCCCTTCACGCGTCCCGGCAGACGGTCGGCCGCATAGAACAGCGCGCCCGCTGCGAGCGGCGAAAAGATCCACGCCGAGGCGACGCCCGAGAACGCAGCGGCGGTGTAGCCCGTCACGCCCAGCAGGATCGCCACGCCGAAAAGCGGCAGCAGCGCGACGAGCTCGGGGCCGGGCGTCGCCGCTTCGTCGGACGGGCTCAGCGCGCGCACGAACCAGTGGAACATATAAGCCGCTTCGAGCAGCGAGCCCGTGAGGATCAGCACGATCCAGTACGGCTTGCCGGTGGCGGTCAGGCGCATGACGAGTTCCCACTTCGCCCAGAAGCCGGGGAACGGCGGCAGCCCCGCGATCGCGACCATGAAGAGCCCGACCAGGCCGATCAGCAGCGGACTGCGCGAGAGGATCGCCCGCGCGTGGTTGCCGTGCTGGCGCAGCACGCCGATCAGCCAGAACAGGCCCGCCTTCGCCAGCAGATGGTTGACGAAAAGGCCGCCCACGACGAGCGGAATCGATGCATCCGCGCCGACTTGCCGCAGCAGCGCGAGCGAGAGCATCAGGAGCGCCATCTGTCCGATCGACGAATAGCCGAGCACGCGTTGCGGTTTCGTTTGCTTCAACGCGAGCAGGTTCGAGAACAGGAAGGTCACGCCGCTCGACACCGCGAGCAGCGTGAGCTGGCCGTCGAACAGCGGCAGCAGCTTGAACAGCGCGAAGAACACCCCGGCCGATACGCCGACCGACACCATTGCGGCCACGCCGCTCGGCGCGGTCTCGTAGACGTCGAGCCCCCAGCCGTTCGCCGGAAACGGCTTCAGTTCGATCACGAGGCTCGCGAATACGAGCAGCGTCGCGGTCGTGCCGATCGGGCTGCGCAGTTGTGCGCGCATCGCGAGCAGATCGTCGATATTGAGCGTGCCGCTCACGTAGTAGAGCAGCACCGTGCCGAGCAGGAAGAACGTCGAGGCGATCACGGTCGCCATGATGTACTTGAACGCGGCCGCGAGCGCGGCGTGCGTGCGGTCGAGACCGAAGAGCCCATAGGTGGCGATCGAGACGATCTCGAGAAACACGAACAGGTTGAACAGGTCGCGGGTCATCACCATGCCGTCGATACCCATCACGAGAATCAGATACAGCAGCAGCGCCGCGTAATTGCCGCGCAAGCGGTCCCATAGATGCAGCGCGCCGAGCAGCGCGACCACGTTGACGCTGAAGGTGAAGAAGCCTTCCCACAGGCCGAAGCGCAGGTTGATCGAGACCGGCGGCAGCGCGCCCGCGGTCAGCACGTCGATCGTGTCGCCGCCGTCGAGCAGTCCGAGAAGCGATACGCCGGAGACGAGCACGATGCCGCACAGCGCGAGGAAAAAGCCGAGCGTGAGCCACGGCTTGCCGAGCCGGTACAGCAGCGGAATGACGAAGCCGCCGCCGAGCCCGAGAATGAAGATGTGCAGCGGATGAAAGAGCGCGGCTACCATTTCGACTCGGTGAACGCGTCGATGGACAGCGTCTTTCTGGCGGCGTAAAGACGGATCGCGAAGGCAAGCATGATGGCCGTGACCGAGAGGCCGATCACGATCGCGGTGACGACGAGCGCGGACGGAACCGGATCGATGGCATGTTGCGCCGCGCTCGTCTTGCTGAGCGCCGCGTCGATGATCGGCGCGGTGCCGCCCGTGATGTAGCCGGTCGCGACCATCACGATGTGCAGGCCCGTATCGATCACCGCGAAGCCGATGATGATGCGCAGAATGTTGCGGTGGGTCAGCATGCCCCAGAGGCCGATCAACGCGAGGCAGAAGCCCGTGATCAGCAGAATGGTCGAAACCGGCACCCCTATGCTCATGCGCTTGACTCCGATCCCATGCAAGGCGGCTCAGCTTCTGAACCGGTCGATAATGACGCTCAGTTCCGCGCCGACCTTGACGCCGAGCAGCGCGGAAATCAGCGGAATCGCGCCGGCGCTGAAGAACGCGCCGAACTCGCCGCGCGGCAGAAAACGTGTGTCGAGAAAGCTGCCCGCGAGCACGAGGCCCAGAATGCCGACGCCTACGTAGATCACGCCCGCGAGCGATTCGACGACGCCCAGCAGCGCGACGTTCAAGGTCGAGCCGGGCCGCGCGAGCAGCATCAGCATCGCGCCTGAGGCGACGATCGCGCCGCCCTGAAAGCCGCCGCCCGCCGACAGGTGACCGTTGACGATCACATAGGCGCCGAAGGTGAGGATCATCGGCAGCAGCACCTGGGTGCCGGTGCGCACGATTTCGCCGGCAGGGCGGCGCGCGGGCGTGGCTGCGCTTGCGGCGGCCGTGGAGGCCGCGTCGCTTTCCTCTTTCAGCAGCACGCCGACGCTCGCCGCGACCATGAACAGCACGGTGACTTCGCCGAGCGTATCGAAGCCGCGATACGCAATCAGAATGCCGGTCACGATGTTCGGCGCGCCGAGTTCGAGCGGCCCGCGCATGACATAGTGCGCGGCGAGCGGGCGCAGTGCCTGCCATTCCGTGTAGCCGCCGACGATGCGCCAGAACACCAGCGCGAACAGCACGACGGTCAGTGCGGCGGCGGCGCGACGCATCATGATTCCGCTTCCCTTGCGGCGCGCCCGGCTTCGTCGGCAAGCACGTCGATCATCGTGGCCGAAGCCATCGGCGTGCGGATCAGCCATGCCGCGCGCGACAGCGCATGCGAGGACACCGGGTTCGTTACCAGCACGAAGTAAATGACGAGAATCAGGCGGAACGTCCAGTCCGGGTGATAGAACGCGAGACCAATCAGCACGAGCATGTTGCCGAGCGTCGATGCCTTGGTGCCGGCCTGGATGCGCGTATACGCGTCCGGCATGCGCAGCAGGCCGAGACCCGCGGAGAACAGAAAGACGGCGCCCACGAGGATGAACACGCTGCCGACCAGTTCGAACATGCGCTAGCCCTTCTGATAGCCGGTTTTGCGGATCGCGTAGAGAAAGATGAAGGTCGCGAGCCCCGAGCCGATGGCAGCCTCTGCCATCGCGACGTCGGGCGCGGCGAGCAGCAGAAAGGCCAGCGCGGCGAACAGGCTCGCCAGCCCCGAACTCACCATCGCGGCCATGAGGTTTTTCAGGCAGACCGCGAGCAGGCCGCTCGCGAGAATGCTGGCGCATATCAGCAGCAGGAGCAGGTCGAACATGGCTCACAGCCCTCTTTCGAGAAAGCGCGCAATCGCGAGCACCGCGAGAAAGCTCAGGAGACCGTAGACGAGCGCGACGTCGATATAGACGAAACGGCCCGAGGTCTGCGCGTAAAGCGCGATCAGCGAGATCGAGATAACCGTGAGCATGTCGATGGCGACGACCCGGTCGATCAGCGTCTTGCCGAGCACGAGGCGGATCACGCCGAACAGGATCGCGAAGAAGATCAGCACCGAGGCGATCTGCAACATGATCTCAGCCAAAGACTTTCTCCAGATGTCGTTCGAAAGGAGTGACAAGTATTTGAGTGGCTGAGTCGATATCGGTCGTCTTCACGTCGAGCCAATGAACGAACACGATGTCGTCGCGGATGTCCATGACGAGCGAACCGGGCGTCAGGGCAATCGAGTTCGCCAGCGCGAGCCGGCCGAGCGGCGACGCCAGACGCGTGCGCACCTTGACGATGCCGGGGTGAATGTCGATACGCGGCGAGTAGACGTACGCCATCATGTTGAGATTCGCGCGCACGAGTTCGACGAGAAACGTCGCGCTATAGGCAACGAAGTGATAGAGCGTGCCGGGCCTGATGCGAAGACGGCGCCATGCTTCGCTCGACGAGGCGAAGACATGGGCGATGACGCATGTAATGGCAAGACCGACGAGCGCGGGCTCGATCGCAAGCGACGCATTGGCGATCATCCAGATCGCGAACAGGACGGCCCAGAGGCCGGGCATCCCCCGAGGAACAAACGACGACACCGGTTTTCCGTTGTGCGAGGCCACGTCATCCGATCCTTGAAAAGGCGCTGCCGAAAATTCTAGGTGACAACGTAGGGCAAAGCAACCGAAGCGGCGCCGCGTGAAGAGTTCACAAGTGTGTATTTGCGTGCATGCCGGGAGCTTGGCCGAACGGCAGGAATACGACGTGAATAGCGCAATCGCATGGCTCGACGAGCGACCGCCGGTTGACGCTGATCTGCCTTCAGGCAAGGCAAAAAATGAAGCGGGACAATTTATCTGTACCGCGAATCGGATCGAACAGGCACGCGCTTGCAAGGTGATCTGAACGACATTGCCGTGTCATTGAGTGGGCGACCCGGAGACGACCCGGAGAACGTCAGGCGCTCTGCCGCCACGCATGGGCGAGTCTCGCAGTTCCTTCGACGATCTGCGCTTCTGTCACGTTGCCAAATCCGAAGACCATGATGTCCGATGCGGCTCCCGTCATCGAAAAGCGTTGGCCTTCGTAGACTCCGATACCCGCGTCACGGGCAATCCGGCATAGCGGCGCGGCACCCTGCGGCCCGCGAACGCGTGCCGCCACGTGCATCCCGCAGCGCGAAGCCAGCGGACTGAGCCATGCGCCGAGCGTGCGTTCCAGTTCCCTGAGCAGAACCGCGCGGCGTCGGCCATATTCGGCGCGCATGCGATGCAGATGCGTCGCGAAGTCACCGCTCGCCATGACCGTCAGCAGCGCATTCTGCAGATAGGTGGAGCTTTGCCGATCGGCGATCCAGCGCGCGTGCCGCAGCGGATCGCGCAACCAGCGAGGCGCGACGATGTAGCCGAGCCGCAGTCCCGGCGCCAGGATCTTCGAGAGCGAGCCCACGTAGATCACGCGTTCGTGCGAGTCGAACGATTGCAGGCTCGGCGCGGGCGCGGTGCCTTGATAGTACTCGCAGTCGTAGTCGTCCTCGATCACGAAGAACGGCGCGCGCGCGGCGCGTGCGAGCAGCCGTTCGCGCCGCGCCGGCGACATCGCCACGCCGAGCGGAAACTGATGATTCGGCGTGCAGACGACGCCGGCCACGCCATCCGGAATCGCGTCGACGACAAGGCCGTCGTCGTCGACCGGCACCGGCAGCGCATCGGCGCCCGCGAGCCGCGCGAGATGCACGGCCACCGGATAGCCGGGGTCCTCGACCGCGAGCGTGCGGTCGGGGTCGAGCAGCAACCGGCACAGCAGATCGAGCGACTGATGCGAGCCGCTCGTGATGACGATGTCGTCGGCCGTGCAACGCACCGCTCGCGACTGGCGCAGATAGACGGCAAGCCGTTCACGCAGACGCGCCTCGCCGGCCGCGTCGCCGTACGCGGCGAGCGGGGCGGCGCGTGCGTCTCCGTCGAGCGCGCCTGGCCGCCGGTAGCGAAAGAGCCGCTCTGCCCCCGACGAAACGGCCCCGAGCCGGAAGTCGATCGATAGCGCGTGAACCGGCAGCAGCCCTTCCGCGGCGGGCAGCCGTGCGGCCCAGGCGGACAGCGCGGGCGTGGGGCGGGCGGGCGCGGCGGTAGCGGATACGTCGTGCGGCGTGTCCGCGCCGGGTTCGCCATCGCGAACGGACGGCCTTGGCACGTCGCGCACGAAGAGCCCCGTGCCGGTGCGCGCTTCGAGCCAGCCTTCCGCCACGAGCGCCGAGGTGGCTTCGCGGATCGTGTTGCGCGGAACACCCAGTTCGATGGCCCAGATGCGCGAAGCGGGCAGCCGCTGTCCCGGCTGAAGACGCCCGTCGCGCAGCGCCGCATAAATGCCTTCGTAGACGCGCTGCTGCAGCGTGCCGTGCTGACCCAGCTCAATCAGAAAATCGATCACAGTCCCTTCCATGTTGCCTATATGGTGACCGCGCGGTGACCCACGCGGCGACCGTCGCAGCGCCCGTCGCGAGGAAAACAGGCGAGCCGGTGCAGCCGTTGGCCCAATTCGCACCATCCTTTATGGCCCACGCGCGAGCCCGTCCGATCCTATACTCGGCAGGCGGCGCGCAGCGCGTATGACGGTGAATTCTACGTGCGCGCCGTTTGCCGCGCATGGCTCGCCCTGACGGCGGGATTGTCGTTGAAATGGTTTTGCCAGGAGAAAAGAATGGCCAGCAGGAAAGTGTTCGTGGCGGGGGCGACGGGAGCGATTGGCCAGGCGTTGGTGCCGATGCTCGTCGAGGCCGGTTACGCGGTGTACGGCAGCACGCGCCAAGCGGCGCGCGCGCCGCTGCTCGAAGCGCTCGGCGCCACGCCGGTCGTGCTCGACGTATTCGACGCGCACGCGCTCGACGAGGCGTTCGCGCGCATCGTGCCCGATAGCGTGATCCACCAGCTCACCGATCTTCCCGCGGGGCTCAACCCGGCACTGATGCGCGAGGCCGTGGGGCGCAACACCCGTGTCCGCGACGAGGGCACGCGCAATCTGGTCGCGGCGGCCGTCGCCGTGAAGGCGGCGCGCCTCGTCGCCCAGAGCATCGCGTGGGCGTATCGCGCCGGCCCGATGCCGTTCGACGAGACCGCTCCGCTCGACGTCGACGCGCAGGGCGACCGTCATGTCACCATCAACGGCGTGGTTTCGCTCGAGCGTCAGGTGCTGGCGGCGCCGCTCGTCGGCACGGTGCTGCGCTACGGGCAACTGTACGGACCCGGCACGGGCGCGGAGCAGGCCACGGGCGTCAGCCCGGTCCACGTCGTCGATGCGGCGCGGGCCGCGTGCCTCGCCCTCAAGCGATCGGAGGGCGGCATCTACAACATCGCCGAAGACAACCCCGCCGTCTCGACCGGCAAGGCGAAACGCGAGTTGGGCTGGCATCCGTCGAAGGATGCGCGGGCCGGGCATCCCGCTCCGACGAACCTTGCATGACGGTGCCGTTCCTGAAGATGCACGCGAACGGCGACGACTTCGTGATCGTCGACAGGCGCGGGCAGGACGACCCGATCACGGGCGAGATGGCGCGCCGACTCGGGAGCCGGCAGCGGGGCATCGGCTTCAATCAGCTCGTGGTCGTGCTTGATTGCGACGATGCCGCGGCCCGCCTCGTGTTCTGGAATGCGGATGGCTCCGCGCTCGACACCTGCGGCAGCGCCACGCGCGGCGTCGCCGATCTGCTGATGCGCGAGCGCGGCCTGGCGTCGGTCGTGCTGCGCACGACGCGCGGCCTGCTCACCTGCGTCCGGCACGCGCAGCGAGGTGTGTCGGTGGAGATGGGCGCACCGCTGCTGGACTGGCGCGACATTCCGCTGGCGTGGGCCGTGGATACGATCCGTTTGCCGCTCGAAGGCGATCCCGTCGCCTGCAGCATGGGCAATCCGCATTGCACTTTTTTCGTCGACGATCTTTCGGTCGTAGACGTCGGCGCGCTCGGTCCGCGGATCGAAGCGCATCCGCTTTTCCCAGGCGGACAAATGTCCACTTCGTTCAGGTGATCGACCGCAACCGCATCCGGCTGCGTATCTGGGAGCGCGGCGGCGGCATTCCGCTCGGCTCGGGCTCGTGTGCGTGCGGCGCGGCGGTCGGCGGTATCCGGCGTGGGCTGCTGAACGACACCGTCGAGGTGGAATGCGACGGCGGGCCGGTCACGGTGCAATGGGACGGGCGGGGTGGCGTCGTGCTGACCGGTCCGGTCGAGCCGATGTTCCACGGTATGCTCTGATTTGCGATGAGGGCGGCGCTCACATGCAGCGCTGCAACGCTTCGACTTCAGAGGAGAACACGATGGCCTACGGTAAGCACACGTATCGCGTGACGGTCGACTGGACCGGCAACAAGGGCAGCGGCACGTCGGGATATCGCGACTATGGTCGTGACCATACGATTCGCGCGGGCGCGAAGCCCGATATCGCAGGCTCGGCCGACGCCGCGTTTCTCGGCGACGCGGCGCGCTGGAATCCCGAAGATTTGCTGGTAGCCGCGGTCTCGGCTTGCCATAAGCTGTGGTATCTGCATCTGTGCGCGGATGCGGGTGTCTGTGTGCTGGCGTATGCGGACGAGGCGGACGGCACGATGATGGACGACCCCGAACAGGGGCGTTTCACGCAGATCGTCCTGCGCCCGCGCGTGACGATTCGAGCCGGCGACGACGGCAGCCTCGCGGAAGCATTGCATCATGTTGCGCATCAGAAGTGCTATATCGCGAACTCGGTCAATTTTCCGATTCGATGCGAGCCGGTGATCGAGCAGGCGGCGTCCTGAGCTTCGCGCACGTTTTTCCGCTTCAGAGGCTTCGGTAGCCTCTCCTCATACTCCCCTCAACCCGACACCCGGTCATGGCGCGAAGAAGCGCTTCGTGGCCCGCTGGCGTGTCGGGATCGATGCCCCATCCTCCGCACGTCGGCACCCTCTGCCAGATCCGCTGACGCCTGTCCCGGATGTTCTTCCCGATCCCCATCTTTTCCTGCTCCGGCGGGACGTTGCAGCCCCCGGCGGCGAGCCGGACCTTCTCCTTTCATCCCCACGAAACCCGCGTCGCCCATCCCCCAACGTCTCCTGTCAGGGAATGCGTTTGCTTGACACCCGAGACATTTATTTTAAAATATAGAATAAATATTTCCGAAATATGGAATAAATTGTCGGGGAGAGTGATCCGTATAACGGTCATGACGAAGTGTGCTCGCACCGTGCATCCCGCGCGACGGGGCATTTTTTTGGAGAAGGCAATGCTGAAAGGATTAACGCAAGCGCAGGTCGACAAATACAACGACAACGGTTTCCTGTATCCGCTGGACGTGTTCAGCAAGGAGCAGGCGAAGGGTTATCTGGATCAGCTGGAAGCATTCGAGGCCAGCCAGAACCAGCAGAACAAGGCGCAGGGTTTCACGCCGCGCAAAGGTAAGGGTTTCAACTTCAAGCCGCATCTGCTGTTTCGCTGGGTCGACGAAATTGTTCATAACCCGATCATTCTCGATTACGTGGAAGATCTGATCGGGCCTGATATCCGGCTCTTCAATATGGCGGTGTGGCCCAAGGATGCTCATGATCCGGCCTACGTCAGCTGGCACCAGGACGCGACCTACTTCGGGCTGGACCCTTCCACGCAGGTTGCGGTCTGGATCGCACTGGCCGATGCGCCGATCGAGTCCGGCTGCATGGAGGTCGTGCCGGGCTCGCATAAGCTGGGACAGCTGCATCACGCGGAGGTCAAGTCCGACAATATTCTGCTGTCGCGCGGGCAGACCATCGACGTGCCGTACGACAAGTCTCGTACTGAATTCATGCCGGTCAAGGCAGGTCAGTGCTCGCTGCACGATACGTTTCTGATTCACGCATCGGGTCCGAACGAGTCCGATTTTCGGCGTGTCGGCATGGCGCTGAGCTACATCCCGGCTTCGTCGCGATGCAAGAGCGATGTCAGGCTGAGCGCCATGCTGATGCGTGGCGAAGACAGGTACGGCAATTTCGACGACGAGCCGCGTCCGAAGGTCGACTATGGTGAAGCGGAACAGGCGGCGCATCAGTTCTCGCTGGGCCGCTTCCAGGAACTGAACGCCGAGCAGGCGAAGCGCTATTGAGCTTGCACCGGGACCAGCCTCTCTTGCTCTCCCGAGGCTGGGAACCCGCTTACACGGTTGCGCCGGACGACCTCTTCTCGTGCTATGCCAGCGCTTGCTGACGATCCGCTGCCTGCTGCCGGCGATGGAGCGCGGAGAAACACCAGCACAGGAATACGGCAAAAGCGAAAATCCCCGACAGGATATAAAGCATCAGCGCAAAACCACCCGATACGTCGCGTGTCCAGCCGATAAACCCGGGCAGCACGATACCGCTGATATTGCCGAAGGAATTGACGAACGCGATCGCTGCTGCGGCGGCGAGGCCGGTCATGAAGGTCTGGGGCACCGTGAAGAAAACCGGGAACGTCGCGAAGATGCCCATGCACGCCATGCTGAGACCGATCACGGCAACAAACGGCGTCTGCAAGAAAGTCGCCGCGATCAGGGAGCCGACGGCGCTGAAGGCCGCAGGAATCGCCACATAGCGTATGCCCCCATGATGACGGTCCGCCTGGCGCGACCACCAGACTGTCGCGATAGCGGCCAGCAGATAGGGAATGGCCGTCACGACGCCTACCTGAACCGTACCGAGGCCGAAATCCTTGATGACCTGGGGAAGGAAGAAGCCGGACCCGGACGAGCCGCAGATCAGGCAAAACAGCAGTAATGCGAGGATCAGCACGCGCGGGGTCATGAAGCCTTCCATCAGCGAAAACTTATGCACGGCCTCGGTTTCCTTGCGCTCGGCTTCGAGCACCGCTTCGAGGGCGGATCGCTCGGCGGCGCTCAGCCATTTTGCGTCCGCGGGCCGCGAGGGCAGCAGCCACAGGCAGGCAATGCCAAGCAGTACCGAGGGTAAGCCTTCGAGCAGGAACAGCCATTTCCAGCCCTGCATGCCCAGCACATGATCGGTGTAGTTCAGGATCACGGCGGAAATGGGCGAGCCCACGACGCCGGCCAATGGCATGGCCACCGCAAACATGCCCAGGGCTCCGGCCCGGGTCGACCTCGGGAACCATTGCGTCAGATAAACGACGATGCCGGGGAAAAAGCCCGCTTCGGCCACACCCAGCAGAAATCGCAGAACCGCCATGCTGGTCTCACCCTGCACGAGGACCATGGCGGACGACAGCACGCCCCACGAAATCATGATGCGGGCGATCCAGTAACGCGCGCCGACTTTGCCTAGAACGATGTTGCTCGGAACCTCGAAAAGAATATAGCCCACGAAGAACATGGAAGCGGCAAATCCATAGGCCGCCATGGATAAACCCAGATCCTTGTTCATCGTGAGCGAAGCGATGCCCACATTGAAGCGGTCGAGATAGGCAAAGAAATACAGAACCAGCAGGAACGGAACCAGCTTGCGGGCGACCTTCGAGGTGGTCGCGCTGACCAGCCGGTTCGAGGCAGTCGTAGATGCGGCTTGCGAAAATGACTGTGACATTGTCCCTACTCCTTTCCTGGTGAGTTTTCTTGCACAGCATTTAACGGCGACGATGCCCGATCGCCGCGGGAGCGCGATACACGAACTCCCGCGCGCTAACGCTTCAATACTTGGCGGCCTGCTCGTCGAGTCCCCGCTGGAAGCGGGCAACCGCTTCCTGATGAAAGGCCTGCTCCGCTTCGCCGTTGTTCACGCGCGGACGCGGTTCGTCGTCGTAATAGCCGAATGTGTCCTCGCCGCGCACGAGCATGGCCGTCAGACGCGTTGAGCCGACATTGCGCGCGTGCGTCGGGATGTAGCTGAAGCCGAGCCCCACTCGCCGGTGATCCGACTGGTTCGGACCGGATGCGTGGATCAGATAGGTGTCGTGTATCGAGAATTGTCCCGGTTTGACCGGCATGAAGGCGGTCTTGCTGCGATCGTAGTCGACGTCGATCGTCTGGCCTTTCGACAACAGAATGTCTTTGGACGGCACTTCGCCGTGATGCAGCTGGCCGAGCTTGTGCGATCCGGGCACGACTTCCATGCAGCCCGCTTCGATCGACGCATCGGTCAGCGCGACCCAGATCGTGACCTGCGTGCTGGGCTCCAGCCCGAAGTAGGTCGAATCCTGATGCCAGGACACATAAGCCGGGTCATGCGCTTTCTTGGGCCACACGGCGAGATTGAATAGCAGGATGTCCGGGCCGATCAGGTCTTCCACGGCGTCGAGCACGGCCGGGTGACGGCCGATTTCGTCCACCCATGGAAAGAGCAGATGCGGTTTGAAATTGAAGCCCTTGCCCATCTGCTGGTTGCGGGTTGCCTCGAATGCTTCGAGTTGCTGAAGATAGTTCGCGGCCTGATCGGCCGGAAAGGCGTCGACCGGGCTGACGTAGCCGAAGTCGCGATAGTGCTGGATCTGTGCGTCGCTAAGTTTCTTGCCCATGATGCGAAGTGTCCTTCAATGACTGTTGATGTTGCGCAATGCGCGGGCCGGATACGGCCCGCGTGCGCTCAGGTGGCGGACCAGCCGCCGTCCACGAAAAGCCAGCTGCCAGTGGTGAACGAGGAATCGTCGCTGGCGAGAAAGAGGGCCGCGCGCGAGGTTTCTTCCACGCGCCCGAAGCGCTTCATCGCATGGCGGTTCTGCCAGCGCGTGCGGGTCGCGTCCGGATCGGCGCTGCGTCCGATCGAGGTACGCGACATCGGCGTGTCGATCACGCCGGGCATCAGCGCGTTCACGCGGATACCCTGCGATGCGTAGTCCACCGCCATCGTCTTCGCGAGTGTGGCGACCGCGCCCTTGCTCGCGACATACGAGGCGTTGCCGCCGCCGCTCGACGCCACCAGTTGCGAGCCGACGAAGACGATCGAGCCGCGCTGCCGCGCGAGCATCGTCGGCAGGACGGCGCGGGCCCATAGAAAGCAGCCCTTTACGTTGATGTCGAACACGCGATCCCACGTCGCCTCGTCCAGTTCGTCGACGCGTCCGCCCGGCGAGATCGCCGAACAGGTCAGCAATACGTCGACGTGCTGCCAGCGCGACAGCACGCGTGCGACGCCGGCTTGCACCGCTTCGGCATCGGCGACATTCGCGCAGATCGCGAGCGCTTCCCCGCCTGCCTCGGTAATCTCGCGCTCGACGCTCGCGAGCGCATCGCCGTTCAGATCGACGAGCGCGACCTTCGCGCCTTCGCGCGCGAAGGTGCGGGCCGCATCCGCGCCGATGCCGGACGCCGCGCCGGTGACGATGGCGACCTTGTCGGCGAGTTTCATCGCGTCCCCTCTCTTGCGCCCTCGCGCCACGGGTAGTCGTCGCCGGGAATCGTGCCTTGCGGCAGCGAACAGCAGTGGTCGTAGATTGCGCCGGGGCGCGTGAGCCACACGCGGTCGAACAGGGGATGCGAGACGATGTGCTGCAACGCGCGGCGCAACGCACGCAAACGGAACGGCTGACCGACCACCATGGTGTGCAGCGCGATGCCGCAGACGAGCGGCTGCTTTTCGGATTGCTCGATCATTTCGTCAAACTGATCGATGATCGACTGGGCGAACGCTTCGCCGGTCTGCTTCTGCACGACGACCTGCGGCGAGTCGTTGATTTCGAGCGGATAGGGCAGCGACATCAGGCGGCCGTTGCGCGTGCGCATCCAGATCGGCTGGTCGTCGAACGGCCAGTCCATCGCGAAACGGAAGCCGGTTTCGTCGAGAAGATCGGCCGTGACGTGAGATTGCGACATCCACGGCGCCATCCAGCCGCGCGGCGCGGTGCCGCTGTCGGTGCGGATCTTGTCGTGGATATAGGCGAGAAAACGCGCCTCGTCTTCTTCCCACATGTCGCCCTGCTTCTCGGCGTTGGTGCGCCCGTGGCCGATGATTTCATCGCCGCGCGCCTTGATGGCTTCGAGAATGTCCGGCGCGTAATCGAACACGGTCGTGTTGATCAGATGGCACGCGGGCAGCTTCATCTCGTCGAAGAGATCGAAGAGCCGCCACACGCCGACGCGGTTGCCGTAGTCGAGCCAGCTGAACGTGCGCGGATCGGGCGGCACCTGCTGCGTCGAAATCGCATGGCGCATGCCGTGGCCGAACGAGAAGTGTTCGATGTTGATGCCGAAGTAGAGCGCAAGACGCTTGCCGCCCGGCCAGCTGTAGTCCTTGCGGTTGTTGATCGCGCTGTATTCGTAACGGTTGTGATGGGGCAGTTTCAGCATGAGTTCTCCTTTCATGTTGGGGCGACGGATAGTCTTCTCAGTGCGTGGCGAACAGTTCGCGCAATCCGCTGGTGTCGTAGCCGAGCGCGATGCCGAGCATCAGCAGAATCCGGCATTTCTGAGGCGTGAGATCGCTGCCGGCGACGATGCCGTGTTCGGCGAGCCAGCGTCGCGCGGGAATCATTCCGCTGTGTGCGCGGCTTGTCTGCACGACGGCGACGCCGCGCTCGCGTGCGCGCAGCAGCGCCTTGCGTTCGGCCGGCGAGGGCAGGCCCGGCGCGAGACCGGCGCACACGATGCCGCGTGCTCCCGCGTCGCACGACGCGTCGATCAGCGCGCCGTCGTTGCCCGCGACCGAGTACACGACGTCCACGCGCGGCAGCGGCGCGTCGGCCGTCCATGCGGCGGGTGCGCTATCCGGCGCGTGACGGCGCAGCGAGCGGCGCGCGAAATACGCGCCGTCTCCTTCGACGTAGCCGAGCGGACCATAAAGCGGCGACGCGAACGTCTGCAGCCGGTAGTTCGACGTCTTGACGACATCGCGCGCGCTGTGGATTTCGTCGTTGAGCACGACCAGCACGCCATGACCGCGCACATCGGCCGAGCCGGCCACACGCAGCGCGGCCAGCAGGTTCATGGCGGCGTCGCTGGACAGCACGTTCAGCGGACGCTGCGAGCCCACCAGCACGACCGGTGTCGCGGTGCGCAGCGTCATATGCAGGAAGAACGCGGTTTCTTCGATCGTGGCCGTGCCATGCAGCACGACGACGCCCTGTACGGTCGGCGCGACCGCCTCGATGGCGGCGCGCAAATCCTGCCATTCCGCGGGACCGAATGCGGACGAGCCGGTTGCGCGGAACGGCACGGCGCGGATGCGCGCAAAGCGCTGCGCGAGCGGGACGCGTTCGAGTACCGCGGCCACGTCGAGCCGTTCGCCTGTTTCCGGATAGTCGATCGTGTCGAGCGGATCGGTGGCGAGCGTCGAGATCGTGCCGCCGCAGCCGATCAACGCGATTTCGGGTAAGCCTTGCATGCGAGTCGTCTCCGGAAAATCAGCGGTTCGGATGAGGTTGCGCGAGATGGGGTTCGCTGCGCGCGTTCATGCGGGCGAACACCGAGGAAAGCGCGGCGGCGATTGCCATCAATACCGCGAGGATGCCCAGCATGAGCGTGAAGCCGCCGGATACGTCGCGCGTCCAGCCGATCACGCCCGGCCCGACGATGCCGCTGACGTTACCGAGCGAGTTGATGAAGGCGATCGACGCGGCGGCCGTCGTGCCGGTCAGAAACGACGGCGGCAAGGTCCAGAACACCGGAAAGCTCGCGAAGATGCCGACACAGCCCATGCTCAGGCCGATCACGGCGACGACGGGCGTCTTCAGCGTGAACGCGGCGAGCAGAAAACCCGCGGCGGCGAAAATCGCCGCGAGTGCGACGTACTCGATGCGCTTGCCCTTGATGTCCGAGCGGCGGGACCACCACACCATGCCGATCACGGCAAGCAGATAGGGAATCGCGGTGACCACGCCGATCTGTACGGTCGACAGCCCGAAGTCCTTGACGATCAGTGGCAGGAAAAAGCCGACGCCGGTCGAGCCGCACACGAGACAGAAGAACAGCAGCGCCAGCACCAGCACGCGCGGATTGGTGAAGCCCTCGCGCAGCGAGAAGACGCGCACGGCTTCGGTCTGCTGGCGCTCGGCGTCGAGCACGCGTTCGAGTTCGATGCGTTCGCGATTGCCGAGCCATTTCGCTTCCGAGGGGCGCGACGGCAACAGCCACAGGCACGAGATGCCGAGCAGCACCGACGGCAGACCCTGGGTGAGAAAGAGCCATTTCCATCCCGCGAGACCGGCCACGCCATGCATATGCGCGAGGATCAGCGACGAGACCGGTGCGCCGAGCACGCCGGAGAGCGGCATCGCGATCTGGAACAGGCCGATCATGCGGGCGCGGTCGGCGCGTGGAAACCACTCGGTCAGATACACGAGAATGCCGGGCAGAAATCCCGCCTCGGCGGCACCGAGCAGAAAGCGCAGCGTCGACAGGCTCGTGCTGCCCGTCACGAAGATGGTGGCCGCCGAAATCAGACCCCACGTAATCATGATCCGCGAAATCCAGAAGCGCGCGCCGATCTTGCCGAGCACGAGATTGCTCGGGACTTCGAAGAGGATGTAGCCCCAGAAAAACATCGATGCCGCGAAGCCGTAGGTGGCGACCGACAACCCGAGATCCTGGTTCATCGTCAGCGCGGCAAAGCCGACGTTGAAGCGATCCAGATAGGCGAAGAAATAGAGGATGCACAGGAACGGGATGAGCCGCCGCGCCACCCTCCCGACCGTGGCGGACAACGCGGCTTCCGATGCTGGCGCGTTCGAGGCGATATCGGCCGTCGATTCGAGATTCATGTTGGTCTACCTTACAGATGCATTCGGCCTGTGCCGTCAAAGGGTGGTCTGTGTTTATTCCATAAAACGGAATAAACAATTCCGATATTAGAGATTTTTTCAGGGGTTCGTCAATCGATTTCAAAATTGCGATGCAGCAGGGACCGGTTCCAGCCGATCGTGCGCAGGGGCGAACGGCTGCGTCGAAAACCTTGCCGAACCGCGCCCCGCAAGGCGCGTGGCGCATCGCTGGAAATACTCCAGGCTAAAATGCCGGGTGCCGTCCGCGAGGGCGAATTCTTTAACCCGCTTCGAATACGTACATGCCCATGACGCCGTCCAACGACCAGCCCATCGATCGCATCTTTGCCGTGATCGGCGCGATCGTGCGAGCGCGCCGCGCGCTGAGCCTTGCCGAGATCGGTGCCGCGGCGGGGCTGCCGGCGCCGACGGTGCATCGGATGGTCGGGAACCTCGAGGAGCGCGGCTTGCTCAAGCGCGCGATCGGGTCGAAGAAACTCGTGCTGCCGGGGCCGAAGCTGATCGAGCTCAGTAGTCAGGTGCTGGAAGCGGCGGTTGTCGCCGATGAACCGCATGCGATCCTCGAACGGCTCGCTGCCCAGATTCAGGAACACTGCCAGATCGGTACGATCGCCAACGGCGAGGTGCTGTACATCGACGCGGTACAGGTGCGGCGCGCGAGTGGGCTGCAACTGGAGCAGGGACGTAGCGCGCCGTTGCACTGCACGTCGATTGGCAAGCTCTATCTGGCGTCGCTCGGCGACGAGGCGCTCGATGCGTGGCTCGACGCGCATCCGCTGGTTGCACTCGCGCCGAACACCATCACGGAGCGCGACGCATTCGCCGCGCACATACGCGAAGTGCGCAAGTACGGTTGGGCCTTCAGCAACGAGGAGTACGGCCAGGGTGTGATCGGTTGCGCGGTGGTGATTCCGTTGTCGACGCAGCGCGATTTTCTGTGTATCGGCATGTCGGGCCCCAGCGCGCGCGTGCCGTTCGAGCAACTGCCCGATCTCGTCGAACCGTTGCGTACCGCCGCCGCGCAGATTGCCGCGGCGCTTGGCGACACGGGCGGCTAACGGTGCTTGTTAGCAGGCCCCATCAGCCGATGGCGTATTTTTTCGCCTCCCGGCGGCGGACGCTTATTTATTCCCTCTGATTGGCCGATCCCCACACGGCGAGGGAAACTCGTGCGCTGGTGTCGTGTTTCTGAACGGATCTTCTCGCCTGAGCGGCAGGTTGCGATGAGAGAAGGCAAGAATGATGGGCCTATCCCTCTCTTGCAGCGAGATCTCGCATATGGCCTCTCGAGTCAGTGGCTCATCCTCTGCAGATCAAGCCGGCTATGTTCACCATGCTGGAAGTGATGCCATGCAATGATCAGCCGGTATCGACTCTGACTGGCATCGACTCCCGGCTTGAGGTACTGAGGCAGACAGGTTCAGAGAAAAAACGGGCTGTAACTATTTTTCGGCATTACCAGAAGACACACCTGTGGAACATCTCGTTCAGGTTGCCAAAATGCGCTGGCGCATTGAGCGCGACTACCAGGATCTCAAGCAGGCGTTTGGCCTTGGACATCTCCAGGCGACTTCAGAGATGCCCATATTGCTGTGTCACTACACACGATTTTATGACGCAGTAGTACTAGCCCGACACCGTTATGTCGGTGGCCTTGAAAGCAGGAGCGGACCGCTCGCGTTTACCGTTGCGTTGAGCTTTTCAGCGCACACGCGCCATCACCCAGCAAAGTGATCGCCGCGGCGACAATTGCCAGAAATATCGGATATTCCCAGCCGCCATTCGGGTTCGTAAACGACCAGCCGTTGCCGAAGTGGACCGTGGACGCCACCAGCAATTGAATCGTGGCCAACGCGGTGACCCAACGGGAAAACACACCCAGAATCAGCAGCACCCCGGCAATGACTTCGAACGCCATTACGGGGTAGGCGAGCCAGCCGGCGAATCCAATCGACGCGAAGAACTTGACGGTGCCCGCCGGGGTGAACACCAACACCTTGGTCAGGCCATGTGCGAGGAACATGACGCCCAGGGCGAGGCGAAGCAATAGGATGGCATAGGGGGCCGTGCGAGAGTCAGTCATGGTCGAGCTCCTTGATTGGGTTGAGATGAGCAAGTGGTTGTGGCCGGGCGGCCAGGATCCTTGCTTCCATGCGCGCCAGTCTATTGATTCGATTTGCAGCGATAAATCTCTGGTTTGGCGATAAATAATTCCGGATATCGACACAGTAAAAAGGCTCAGCGTCCAGTACGCTTGTTAGCCCCCTATCAGCTCAACCTGTCGCGTGGGTCAACCTTTCCGCTTGCACGATGCAACCAAACCCATTACGCTTTATCAACGATAAATTTAGTCGTAGTTAAAGCTTGGAATCTGCGTCGCCGCGCCTACTGGAGAATCCACATGAAACACTTTCGATCACGGGCCGCTACTGCTGCCGCTGTAGCGTTCATGACACTCGGTGCCCCCGTCGTGGCGCAAGCGCATGATGCTCATGCCAATGCCCCTGGCAATGCCAACGGGGAGACTATCAAGCAGGCGTACCAATATGCGATCGCCACCGTGCCCGGCAAGTCGCTGACCACCTTGATTGTGACTTACGCACCGGGCGGCAAATCCCTGCCTCACCGTCATGGGCAGTCGTTTGTGACGGCCTATGTCCTGTCCGGCGCGATCCGCAGCCAGGTCGAGGGCGGTGAAGCGCGGGTTTACCATGCGGGAGAAAGCTGGACGGAACGCCCGGGCGAACACCACATCGTAAGTGAGAATGCCAGCAATACCGAACCGGCCACACTTATCGCCACCTTGATCGCCGACACCAATGCGACCGATTTGCTGATCTTCGACAAGTAAGAGATTCGTCACGCCTCTCAGGCGGGTCGTTCGGCCCGCTGTCCCCACCTCAGATCCGCACCCCGCACATTCCAGCGATGATGGCGGCGGCGATTATCCCACTGACCATGACGCCCACAAGCCATAGTCGGTTCACTGACTGCGTGCTCAATCCATGCGAGATGGTGCGAGGGCTTGTGCGACTGGTGGTTATGCACCCACGGACGACATGGCCGCCTTGTGCGCAGCGAACCAGCAGTCCAAACGGTGTATGAAAATAAACCCACTGCATCGCGGTGCGGCTGATCTGCGCAGGCGGAGACCGGAACTGGCCGACCAGGTGTTGATAACCGTTCTGAAGCAATCGAAAAATAGCGGGGTCCAAACGACGACTCATCAGACTCGGCGTCATGACGCAGTACTCAGCAAATTTGAACGGTCGAAGCCATGCCCTGTTTGGCCAGCTTCGAATACGGACACGTCATCATGGTGTCATTGACAAGTTCGAGGGCTTGCGCCTCAGGCACGCCGGGCAGCGCCACCCGCAGGTCACTGGTCAGGCAGAACTCCCCGTCTTCGGGGTCACGCGCAATCGTCACAGAACACCGCACGGCGACGTCCGCGGGCAGTTTCAGGCCCTTTTTCACGGCAATCAGCTTCAGCGCCCCGTGAAAGCACGCGGCATAGCCGGCGGCAAAGAGCTGTTCCGGATTGGTGCCGCCGCCATTGCCGCCCAAAGCTGGCGGCATCCGCAGCGGTACATCGAGCCCCCCGTCCTCGGCTGTGGCTTGACCTGAGGCACGGCCATGACCGGAGACGCCTCCAGTCACGACCACCGTCGTGGTGTAGAGCGGCAGGAGTTCCTCGCCCACGTATTTGTCCAGGAGCGAAACCGGCGGCATTTTTTCCATCTTCATACCTCTTTGACGAACCGAGCCCTCACCATTGCGTGAACCGAAACAGATTGCCACGGCACTTGCCGGCACTTGGCAGATACACAGTCAACACAGTCAGGCGGAGGAGGCTGTAATGATGCGTGATCTTGGCATAGATTTCATGGGCCAATATCTGATTGGTTTGATGGGGCATGTTGCGCCCGTAGCTGCCGCACTCATCGCTCGATCAGATCGGGGCTGGCCCAATAGAGGTGGCTGTGCAAATTCGGACAGCAGGATAATTGGTATGGCCGATTCCTTGAACAGCTCCGCTTTTCTGGACAGAGTGCAGCGTCAGTGTTCGGCTTTTTATGAGCCTTCGGCCGTGCTGCCAGGCGAATTCACTCGGTGTTAAATCACAATGACCGAACACATCAAATTCAGACCAATTCCACCCCGTTCTCCACATCTCAACGGCAAACTGGATCCGCCGGTCGAGGCACGTCAAGGAAATGGCCCTCAAGAAAGTGAAACGATGTCCATGGGCCGCACAATTTAGTGTAGTGCCCGGGATTGGTTAACCACTACACCGGCGCGTAGTCCATATATCCGTGACACTTGACGTAGCGCTGCATACCGACATGCCCCTAGCCACATCTCAATACAACGTGCTCACATTCCATCCCATCATCAGCGGGGTGTTGATAACGATGTTGGGCGGGCCTGTGGGGCAATAGTTGGAAGTCCATGTCGCTCCTTGGCTCATGCCCGGGCCGGAGAATATCCCCCAGTTCGTCATGATCCTGACCAGATAGGTGCCCGGCCGCATAGGCTGATTCAGCGACATGCTTACACCGCCAGAAACTGCGCTAGCTGTCCTGTCCATCGGGTCGTGTTGCATTGCGCATAGTTCATATGCGCGTAGCTCGTCACACTGACCAGTGCGTTGCGCGTGAAGGTCACTGTTCGGTAGACAACGTTGTTCGTTGTTTGGGACGTCGTATCTCACGAGTTCGTGCCGACGGGCGCGCTGCAGTTGCGGTAATCGTACGGCGTCGAAGCAGGGCCGATGATATACATGCAGCCGACATCCGAGCCGTTGAGCACGATGGACGCCGAACTCGTCCAGACACCGTTCTGACACGACAGCATCTCGCCTGTCGTAGTGACGCCGAGTTGCACCGCATTCGGCTACGCAGCTCCGGTCGTATCGAGGCCGCAGGGGGGCGGCAGTGACCGTCGTCCGTAGATTCAGCACGCCGTTGTTATCGATCGCAGACGCGACCCACTTCGTTCCGTCCCAAGTGTAAGGCAACTGGGTGTCGCATGCGACACGGGTCTGGCCTACCGCCAGCTCGTTCGCGGGTAACACAGACAGGGCGGCAAGGTCCTGTTGGGACCTGCCCCACGATCCCTGACTCCAGTTTCCACTGAGACATACCAGCAGATGACCGGTAGAGCCAACCGCGAATGCGACCGATCTGTCAGTGAGACCTGTGCGGGAGGTACCGTCGACAGTAATAGCTAACCCAATCGGCACATTCATGGCATTCGGATCGGGCCGCGCCGGCACCACGTTGCGATACAGAAAATCATCGGCCGGCTGACCACTCGGCCCGCTCATGAATCGCTGATTAGCCAGGTGACCCGGCATACCCGTGCAGTTCGCCGTATTCCAGCTCGACAGCGGCGTGCTCCAGCCGCGATACGCACATACAGCGGTAACCGGTGTGGCAGTCCCGATTTTCCCCCACCAACGCCTGAGTTCGCTGCGATATAATCGAGATCAACGGCTGGAATTTCAGTGCTTCCGGCGCTGATCAAAAGTGCGTCGATCTGCCCAGCGGCCGGCTAGTTGAACTAGCCGGCAAAACGATTTACCGAATGCGTCGCGAGCGTTCGCGTAGCTGGCTGGAACCAGCTTGTTCTCCATCATATCGGTAATGGAGTAGGGGGTACTCGTGGCTCCTACCGGAATCGACGAGACAAGCGACGCGTAGTTCAAATTGATTGACTGATTCACTGCATTCGCCAGCTGCCGTTGATACTCGGCGGCCTGCTGATCGCGACTGTCCTTCAACGACCTATTGATCATCGTCGAGACGCCAGCGATCACCAGCGCAACGATCAGCAGTGCGCCGAGCGTTTCGATCAGCGTCACGCCGCGGTGCCGACGAGAATGCCGCGCGGCTGCGTGGCGCGTCAGTAGACTTGCGCGAGCCATACTGGAGTTCCGTCGGGAAGAGAGGGCATGCCGGCTGGCAGTGAGACGTTACCACCGGTATTCAGAGGATTGACGATCTGTCCGTTTTGTGAGGCGCCAGCTTCGACCGAGTAGTGAGCCTGCCTGAGCATTGCGCCGAGAAATCCTGTCGGTAACGCGCGATGCCGGTCGATGGATAGACGACAACGATTCCGTTATTGACGTAGTTTTGCCAACGCAGCGACGTGTAATTCCAGTTGCCCGCGTGGACGAATACGCCCTGCGGCACCACGCCTGCAGGCGGTTTACTCTCGACCACATAATCTTCGAGCTCGCTGCGGTGAGTCGCTATGTCACCAGCCAGCACAGTGGGCATATCGGGAGATGGGGCACCTAAATGAGCATCCGGCAATAGCGCATAAAAAGAAGCGAGCGCAGTACCGGCAATCAATGCCCAGATTACCCACATATAGGACGTTCCCCCCGTGTGTTCTCGCGACAGCTAACGTGGCTGTCCGATAAGTTGCAGCGAAGAGCTCCTGTCGGTCTCCGCCGGGCGCATATTCTGGCAGCGCACATTACTTCAAGACAAAAAGCCGACGACTGGTTGCCGATGTCGTCGGGGGCTTGCGTATCAAGAGGCTATTGCGGGAACAGGCCGCTTATCCGTTGTACCGCGCAGTCGGATCAAAGTCGTTTAGTCGCTCGTTCTCGTCTTGACTAAGCGGATACGCTGTTCTCATAGTTTCCTTGTGGTCTGCGCGAATGCCATTTTCACTGATCGGCTCGCCGGCCCATTTACCCAACCCAACTGCTCGCAGTTCCTCTTCCGCAGAACGAGTGCCGGGCTGAAAACCCTCGTGCCCTCCGCCACCTTTATATTTACCGTTGCCGATATAATAGGCGTGCACGAGTTCATGTCCAAGCGACAGATAAGCCTTATCGATGTTATCTTCGCGTCCAATCGGCACGCCGGATGGGCTAAGGACCAGGCTTTTACTCGGATTCCATTCTACGATTGCACTTGCCCCTTTCCCGCTAAATCCTAGAATCGACTTGGACGCATTCCTTATGGCGTTCTTGTTATCAGACCCGGGAGAATCAATGTCATCGACGGCCCGCGTTTCGTTACGCATGTTTCCTCCGCGCGGAGCCACAAAAATCTTGACTCTATTTCCCTTTTGACTAAAGCTTTCCAGATGATCTAGCAACGCACGGCCATTTGTTCCTCTCTTAATTGTAGTAAGCGCATTTTCCGCATCCTTAATTGCCGTTTTCGAGTTAGACTCGATTGAGATTGAAGGAATAGTGGTGCTTTGCACTTTCATCGCGTAACTCCGTAAAAGATAAAGATGACTACGAATGCGCGGCTTAATCCGTAGAGCGATTAGCGTTCGCATCCTGCTGAACGACCTTTTTAACCGATAGAGACGCGATGCAAGCACACATTCGCGAAGTAATGTTGTGTTAAGTGAAGCAACTGAGGCGAAATTCGAGCTGTCAAGGTCGCCAAGGCGGCAACGCCTCGCAGTCATCGGCTGTTCGGGCATGCGGCATGTTTTCCATGCCCCGACGCGATGCCCTCATGGGGCAACCAACCGCTGGACAGCACACGTCCCTGATCCGGTGAAAGATGTGCATATCGCTCCGTCACTGTTACGGATGAATGACCGGGCAAATCTCGAGCTATATATAGCGAGACGCCATCCATCACAAACCAAGAGGCGAAGGTGTGCCGCAGATCGTGAATGCGGAAGTCGTCAATCCCGCAGCGTCTACAGGCAGCCTCAAATCCCTTTTGCAGCGTAGTGATGCGCACACCGGTCTTAGAACCCTTAACAAAATGAACAAAGGGGCTGGTAAGAAGCGCTCATGATGAAGCAGCCGGCTGAGGGTGGTAGCCGAGGTCGGCAAGCCGCTTGAGCAGGCGTTGGATGGTTTTTCCGGTGTCGAGC